>NZ_JBEZKW010000039.1:0-73057 GCF_040651795.1 Streptomyces sp. NPDC048361 | reverse complement strand
CCACAGAGCCGCGTCGCCGCCACGCGCACGCCCGGCCGGGCCGGTCACGGACCGGGCCCCGGTGGTGCGTCTCACACCGTCCGGCCGCACCGTCGCGCGGTGCCTCCCTAGACTGGGGCGCCAGGAACCCGGATCCCACGAACAGGGCGGCGATGGCTGAACAGCACAGGCGGGGCGGGCGTGCCCGATGGCTGGTGCTGCCGGTCGCGGCGCTCGCCGGATGGGGATGCGCCCATTACCTGGGGTGGTCGTCGGAAGCGGGGAGCCCCGCGCACACATCGTCGCCCCCGGCGTCCGTGGCCCTCTCCGCCAAACCGTCGCCGAGCCCGTCGACGCAGGGCGGCGCCTACGATCCCGCCGACTACGCGCCCCAGGTCCGTACGTACGCCAAGAAGGCGGGCGTCAGCGCCCGGCTGCTCATGGCGATCCTCTACAACGAGGACTACAAGCCGCACGACCCCGCCTTCGAGCGCAGCTGGCAGAAGTACAAGCCCGACGCCGCCTTCGGCATAGCGAACATGCACCGGGCCGCCTTCGACCAGACCAAGCGCGGCCGGGACTTCGCCGCCCGGAAGTGGGAGGAGCTGCCCGACGACCGCGCGCTCGCGGTGGAGGCGGCCGCCTGGTATCTGCACGACATGTCCGCGCAGCTCCCCGCACACTGGACGGGACCGTACTCGCGCGAGGAACTGATGGCGCTCGGGTACAACGCGGGCGGCGGCAACATGGCGGCGTTCGCGCGGGGCGGGAAGCCGGGCAGCCAGGCCGCCGACTATCTGGCGCGGTTGCGCGGAAACTGGGACAAGGCCGCGAAGGCCGTCGGGCAGCCCGCCTAGCGCGGCCGGATCGGCCGGCGCGGCCGGATCGGTCGGATCGGCGGGCTCGACCGCTGCGGGGTCGAGAGGCGGGCCAGTCCCCCTTCGCGGGTCAGTCCGCCTTCAACTCCGGTGGGTAGAGGAAGTAGTTGGCAGCCGACGCCGCCTGGGCGCCCTCGTGGACCGCCGAGGTCACCTGGTGCGAGTGGAGGGCGGTGAGGTCGCCCGCCGCGTACACCCCGGTTACGGACGTCTTCTGTTCGGTGTCGACGGCGACGTACCCCGACGGCGCCAGCTCCACGCCGAGTTGGCGGGCGAGGGCCGTCTCGGGTGTGGCGCCCTGGATGGAGAAGAGCGAGTCCAGCGGGAGGCGCAGGCCGCCCCGTGTGTGGATCGCCGTCAACTGGCCGTCGGCGCCCTCGGGTTCGGCGATCCGGTCGTGCACCACCTCGATGCCTGCCGCGGCGAGCCGGGCCCGGAACGTGGGGGTGATCTCGTCGTGGGCGCTGTTGGTCAGGAGCCGCACCCGGTCGGTGAGGCTGTGCAGCTGCATCGCCTCGCCGGCCGCCGCGTCGGTGTGCCCGACGACGAGGATGGAGCGGCCCCGGTTCTCGTAGCCGTCGCAGGTGATGCACCAGAACATGGAGCGGCCGACGTACGACTCCCAGTGCGGGAAGTGCGGGAAGTGGTCGAGGACGCCGGTGGCGAGGACCAGGGTGCGGGCCCGCCAGGTCAGGTCCTGTGCGTGCAGGGTGAAGCCGCGCCCGGCGTCGCCCTCGACGGCGGTGACCCGGTGGTGCGCGATCCGGGCGCCGGGGTAGCGGGCGAGCTGTTCGGTGCCGAGTTTGCGCAGGTCGATGGTGGGGATGCCGCCGGGGAAGCCCAGGTAGTTGTGGTTGACCTGGTGGTGGGTGGACCGGCCGTGGCCGGTGTCGAAGACCAGCACCTCGCGGTTGTAGCGCGCCAGGTACAGGGCGGCGGACAGGCCCGCGGGGCCGCCGCCCACGACGGCCGCGTCGACCGGGGCCACCGCGTTCATCCCCGGCTCCGCTTCAGCTCGTAGAAGCCGGGCGTGGCCGCCATCATGGTCAGGCCGTGCCACAGCCGTACCGCGTCCTCGCCGCGCGGCACCGGTGTCACCACCGGCCCGAAGAAGGCGACCTGGCCGGTGCCCGGGGGGCCGTCGAGGGCGAGCACGGGGGTGCCGACATCATCGCCCGCGAGGGTCACGGCCGCCTTGTGGGAGATGAGCAGCGCCTCCTCGTGGGCGTGCGAGGTCAGCGCGTCGGCGAGGCGCGTGGGCAGGCCGCACTCGCGCAGCGCCGTCTCGACGGTGGACCGGTCCTGCGGCAGGCCCCGCTCGTGGAAGCGGGTGCCGAGCGAGGTGTAGAGCGGGCCGAGCACCTCGTCGCCGTGTTCGGCGCGGGCCGCCGCGCACACCCGGGCCGGGCCGCGGGCCTCGGCGAGCATCTGCCGGTAGGCGCGCGGCAGCCTGGGGTTGTCCTGGAGGACGGCCAGGCTCATCACATGCCAGCGCACGGTCACCGGGCGCTGGCGGCGCACTTCGAGGAGCCAGCGCGATGTCTGCCACGACCAGGGGCAGATCGGGTCGAACCAGAAGTCGACGTCCGTCGAGTCGTTCATGCCGCTGCCTCCAGTCCGACGCCGCGCACCAGCGCGAGCACCACATCACCGAGTTGTCGTACGGTCGCCGCGTCCGGCCCCCCGGCGGTGAACCGGAGTCCCGGCCCGTCGCCGCAGGCACGCGCGGTGAACCAACTGCCGTTCTCCAAGCGGACGGTGAGGCCGTCCGCCCGGTCGAGGCGGACGTCGCCGCCCGTGTACGCGGCCTCGATGGCGGCGAGCGCCGCCGCCGGGTCGGCCGTCTCGACACCGGTCGCGCAGGCTGGCCCGCCGAACGCGGTGGGCGCCGTGGGCCGTCCCTCGTGGGCGGTCACCGGGCCGTGGCGGCCCGGTGCCTCATGTGGTGTGCTCATGCTTCCCCTTCGTCCTCAAGGTTCCCGCCCGTGTGCGGGGCGGTCGCGGCGCTCAGCCCGCCGGGGCGCCCGATCGCGAGTCCGCGGACCGCGGCCACCGGGATGGCGAGCCACTCGGGCCGGTTGCGCGCCTCGTACAGGGCCTCGTACACCGCCTTGTCGGCCTCGAAGGCGCGCAGCAGCACGGGCCGCACCCGTGGGTCGGCGCCGCCCGCCTCGGCGTAGCCGGCGCAGAACGCCCGCCGGTTGTGGACGGCCCACGCCGAGGCACGGCGGGCGAGACGGATGCCCCGCGGATCCCGGCCGGGCCCCTCACCGGGCTGATCACCGGACCCCTCACCGGGCTGCTCACCGGGCTGCTCACCGGCCCCCTCACCTGGCGGGGCGCCGAGGACCTCGGCGAGCGCGTGGTGGGCGGCGTAGTCGAAGGAGCGGAGCATCGCGGCGACGTCGCGCAGCGCGGGCTGCGGGCGGCGCCGCTCCTCGGGCGGGCGGCCCGGTTCGCCCTCGAAGTCGATGAGCACCCAGCCCGGCTCGCCGCGCAGCACCTGCCCCAGGTGGAGGTCGCCATGGACGCGCTGGACGGCGAGGCCCTTGCCCGCGGCATCGGCGAGGTCGCGGTAGAGCTCGCGCAGCTGCCGGGCGTACGGCAACAGGGCGGGCACCTCGGCGAGCGCCGTCGCAAGGCGTACGTCCAGGGTGTCGGCGAGCCGTGCGGCGCCGTCCGCGGTGAGGATCTCGGTACCGAGCTGGGCGGCGAGCGCGGCGTGCACCTCGGCGGTGGCACGGCCGAGCGCGCGGGACTCCTCGGTGAACCCGTCGAGCGCCGGGACGCTGTGGTACGCGCCGGTCAGGCAGGCGCGGGCCTCGGCCACGGCGAGCGCCCAGCCGTCGCCGCGCGAGGGCACGAACTCCTGGAGGATGCCGAGGACGATCTCGCCGTCCAGAGCGCCGGGCGCGGTGCGCAGCCAGCCCAGCGGCGCGGCGCTCGGCACGTTGCCGGCCCGGCGCAGGGCGCCCAGGAGCTCCAGTTCGGGGCTCGGCCCGTGCACCAGGTGGCGCAGCACTTTGAAGATCATGCGGTCGCCGAAGGCGACGGAGGTGTTGGACTGTTCCGCGCCGAGCAGCCGGGCGGGCAGCCCGGCCGGGATGTCGGCGCCGGGCATACGGTGGAACTCCACGGCCGCGTCGGAGCGTTCGGCGCCGAGCAGCTCGATGAGCCGGCCCATCAGCTCGGGGTCGGCGGTCGCGTCGTACAGGACGCGGGGCGCGCTCGCGGTGCCGTGGCCGATCGCCGCGGCGGCGAGGTGGCCGGGCAGCTCGGTGCGTACGCCGACCAGGAGCTGGTACCAGTCGTCGGGTCCTGTCCTGACGACGGTGTGGACGAGGGCGGCCTCGCCCGGCCACAGCACGTCGACGAGGACCGGCTCGGCCTCGACCAGGGCGTGGTCCTTGCCGGCGAACCAGCGCTGGGCGCCGATCCAGGAGGGCAGCAGCCGGCGCAGGTCTGCGGCGACCCGCTCGGCCTCGGTCAACTCCGCTGCCGGTATCGCCGGTTGGGTGGTGGTCATGCGGCGCTTGCCTCCATGGTCCGCCGGTCGGGGACGGCCCGTACCGGCTGCGGGGCGGTGAGCACCCGGATGGCGTGGGCGAGCGACACCATCGTCATGTGGTGGTGCCAGCCGCGGAAGGACCGCCCCTCGAAGTCGCGCAGGCCCAGCGGGTCGCCGTACGTGGCGAGATCGCGCTCGACGCGGCGGCTGAGCATCGCGGTGCGGTAGACGGTGCCCAGCTGCGACTGGGGCATGTTGGTGAGCCAGAACTCGTCGGGCGCCGGACGCCCGGCCGTCGTCCACGCGCCGAGCAGCAGCAACTCCTGGCTTTCGGTGGGCGCTTGACGGTCGCGCAGCCGGGCCCGGGTGGCGCCGACGGAGGTGGCGCGCAGCGTGTCGGTGGTGTGGTCGAGCCATTCCACGGGCATCTGGTGCCGGCTGAGCGTGGCGGTGAGGCCGGCCGGCGCGGTGCGGTGGGCTCCCCAGTCGAGCGCGGTGTGCGAGGAGGCGGGGCTGACCCGGACCACGAACGGAACCTGACGCGACGTCAACTCGGCGCAGACCGGGGACGGGTCGGTCTCCCGCAGGTCCATCACCACCGGGCGGCTGTGCAGGCTCCACTCGTCGGCCATGGCCGCCAGCGAACCGATGGCGCACTGCTCGGGCGGGCAGGCGCCCACGTCGTCGGGGATGGAGGCCCGCTCCCGCATGCCGGGCTCGTCGGTCCAGCACTCCGGCAGCACCAGACGCCAGTCCACGGGGCAGCTGACACGGTCGGAAGCCAGCCAAACGCCCGTTGCCTGTTGACAGTTGACTACTCGTCCGTACTGCGAGACGAACTGGCGCTCCACGCCCACCGAATGGCGCCCCACTTTGGTAATCACCAGCGGCTGGACGACCCATGCACGCGGCTGCGCAAGGCCCTGGAAAAGGCGGGCCAGTTCGCGGCGTACCGGCATCGCGTCCCACGGCGATTTGCTGATGAACTGGTAGAGACTCTGCTCCACGCTGCCCCGCCCGTTTCCGGCGAGTGCGCGCATCGTCTTCTTCCCGCCGACCGAGAGCAGGCCGCGTACGTACAAGTCGCCCCAGCGCCGCTGATCGGCGCGCGGAATGGAGGCGAGTGCCCGGCCGAGGAACTCGGTGACGATCTCCGGGGAAATCTCGTCGGGCAATTTCTGCTCAGGTACGGCGGCTACCACGGCTATTACCCAGCCCTCTCCACGGGAATTCGGGGATCGTCGAGGCCACGGACACAGGTAGAGAAGGCTCTACAGCCTCGGTGCGGAGACCGGGGCCGGTGGCCGCGGCGGAGGTGCCCGCCGGGCCGGGCCGGCCCCGGTCCCTGGCCCGCCGGCACGGGGGATTGGCCGGTGGGCAGGGGGGACGGGGCGGAACGGTCGGGGACCGCCCTCGTCGTATCGGTGACCGGGAGACGTGCCGCCCGGTCGGGGTGGGCCGCCGGCGGGACGCGCCGGTCGGATGGACGGCCCGGCGCGCGGCTGCGCCGGCCGGGGTCGGGCGGCCCGGTGTCCAAGCACCCGGCCGGGGTCGGGCGACCCGGTGTTCGAGCGCCGGCCGGGGTCAGGCGACCCGGTGCTCGAGCACGCGGTCGGGGGCGAGGTGGCCGAACAGGGCCGGCCAGTCGTCCGGGGCGATGCCCGGCTCGCTGTATATCTCGAAGGTGCGGCCCGCGGCCTGCGGGGTGCGCAGTGCCTGGACGCAGGCCTCGGCCACCGAGGCGCGCGCGACCCAGCCGTAGCCGCGGTCGTTCTGCTCCAGGCGGACCCGCTTGCCCACCGACTGGTCGTCGGTGAGCCAGCTCGGCCGGACCACGGTGTAGGGGAGACCTGACTCCCGTACCGCGTCCTCGCCGCGCAGCCGCCAGTCCAGCAGCCGGCCGTAGGCGTTCATCGGGTGTTCCCTGCGGGTCACGAAGATCTGGCTGATCAGCACGAAGTGCGGACGTCCGCCCTGTTCCGCGGCGGCCGCGAGGGCGTTGCGGACACCGTCGTGGACGGTGGACTCGGGCGAGTCGGGACCGGTGTCGGCGGTGCCCGGCTCCACGCCGAAGACGATGGCGGAGCAGCCGTGCAGCGCGTCCGCGAGGGTGGCGGCGTGCCGCACGTCCGCGCGGTGCACCTCCACCTGGCGGGGCAGCGGTGCGGCGCCCCGCTCGGGGTCGCGGCTGACCACCCGGACCCGGGCGCCCAGTTCGTGCAGCCGCCGGGTCACCAGAGCGCCGGTCCTGCCCGCGCCTCCGATCACCGCGATGGGACCGTGCGGGGCAATGGGGCCGTGCATGCTTCTCCTCTCCCGTGGCCGGGCGGCCGGCGTCGCCTCACGCCCAGCGCAGAATGTCGTCGGAGTTGCGCAGTTCCGTGTCGGCGGGCACCCCGGTGAGCGAGGGCACCCGCAGACGCGGGTAGACGGTGATGCCGCTGAAGCGGAGGCCGGGCCAGAGCACGGCCCCGTCGCCGATGGCGGCGTGGTTCTCCAGGCGGGCCGGCCGGCCGCGTTCGGAGTGGACCTCGGCCATGGGGCCGACATAGCTGTCCGAGACGTCGGCGTACGCGCCGATCACCGCGGACTCGCCGACGGCGGACCTGGTGAGGGTGGCCCCCTCGCGGACCTCGGCCCCGTCGCCGATGTCCGCGTGTTCCAGGCGCACCCCGTACCCGATCTCCACGTCGCGGCCGATGCGGACGCCGGGTCCGATGAGCACGGTCCCCTCGTCGAGCTTCTGCGCGAGGGTGGTGCCGGTCAGGTCGTCCTTGGTCCGCAGGCTGCTGGGATGGATCCAGCGCCGCGTTCCGGGCGCCTCCGGATCGGGTGCGTCCATCAGCCGGTTCATCTGTTCGTACGCGCCGTCGAGCACCAGCTGGACCGTCTCCAGATAGTCCGGCACGTTCCCGAGGTCACCGAGGCGTCCGATGGTGTGCGCCGCGACCGGGTGGCCGCGCTCGACCAGCCAGGGCAACAGATCGCCGCCCCAGTCGAGCCGTTGGTGGGACTGCCGGAAGAGCTCAGGCTCCCGGGCGAGCAGCCGCAGCCGTCCGCAGTCGACCAGGTACATGCCGGCATTGGTGGGCAGCGTGGTGCGCGGGTCGGTGCCCGTCGCAGGGAAGAGCTCGTGCAGTTCGGCGGTGTCCGGCTTCTCCACGAAGCCCTGGACCAGGCCGTCGTTCCCGGTCCGCATGACGCCGTACTTGGCCGCGATCTCCTGCGCGGTGCGGGCCACCGATGCGACCGTCACCAGGGCGTCGCACGCCTCGTGCGCCGCGGTCATCGCCCCGAGATCGAATTCGAAGAGCGA
Organism: Streptomyces sp. NPDC048361; assembly: GCF_040651795.1. Lineage (NCBI taxonomy): Bacteria > Bacillati > Actinomycetota > Actinomycetes > Kitasatosporales > Streptomycetaceae > Streptomyces > Streptomyces sp. NPDC048361. The sequence continues at coordinate 65,376 of NZ_JBEZKW010000039.1, read as the reverse complement.
GTCGACGGGCAGCACCAGGGCGCGGCCCTGAAGATCCCACTGTTCCAGGTTGTGCAAGGTGGCTCCGGCGGAGCCGACGTTGTAGCGGTCGAAGCGCGATCGCGAGTAGCTGATCTCGACGCCGTAGCGTTCTCCGTGGCCGAGGAGGAGCTTGATCTGATCGCGGTTCTCCAGGCCGTGGGTCACGATGTAGAAACGGCGGATTCCCTGTTCGCGACAGGCTTCAAGTACCCATTCGATAAGGCTGCGTCCGACGAAGGGAATGAGCGCCTTGCTGCGAATGTAGTCCGCCGACTTGAGGGTGATGGGCTTGGCCCGCTCTCCCCTGCCGCCGGCGAGGATGATGCCGACTGTTTCCTGATCCGTACTCATTTCGTCCCCGTCCGGCCCTTGCGGGATCAGGTCCAGTTGGAGTCGTCCTCGGTGTTCACGCCGCTGGGCGCGCCGGCGTGAATTGCGGTCCAGTTCGAGTCGTCGGTCGTTGCGCCGCCGCTTTTCTGGGCGACGGAACCAAGGGCGGTGCCCGAAACCTGGGCACTGAAAGCAAGGGCGAGAGCCAGTGCGAGACCGGCGGTAATTCTCTGAACCATCGTCTGGTTGAAGTTCATGATTGCCTCCCCTATGGCTGAAAGACCTACCAGGTCTTCCGTCAGACGAAGCATGCCGCAGAAAAACCCCCTGGCCCGGTTTTCGCTAGCATCGTGATTGCGCAATGCAGAAACAAGAAGGGGAGGCACATGTGTAGAAACCCGGACATCAAGCCACAAGCCACTGTGATACGACCCTGTGATTGGGGGCTCGAGCGGTACCGGGAGGCACTCGCCAAGGGTCCGATTGGTGGTGAAATTCCCGAATGCCTCCTCGAGTTGGGGCTGTTGCGGCCATTGGCTGAAACACCGGCCCTGTGGGCGGCGATCCCGCCGGACATCGCCACCAGCGAGCTGGTGCGCCCCATGGAGCGCGCCGTCCTGGTCCAGCAGCACACCATCGCGGCCATCCAGGAGGCGGTCTCGCACGCGGAGGACGTCTACCGCGAGGAGCACCGGGAGTCCGCGACCCCGCTCCGGCTGCTCCAGGGCGCCGACGTCATCAGCTCCGCGCTGCTCCAGGCGCGGGACGACTGCGTCTCGGAGATGCTGACCGCGCAGCCGGGGGGCTCGCGCGACCCGGAGGCGCTCGCGCGCACCCTCCCGCAGGAGATCGCGATGTCCCGGCGCGGCGTCAAGCAGCGCACCCTCTACCAGCACACCGTGCGCGCGCACGGCCCCACGCTCGCCTACATCGAGCAGGTCAGCTCGGAGGGCGCCGAAGTACGTACCCTCAACGAGCTGTTCGACCGGCTGATCGTCTTCGACCGGCGCGTCGCGCTGATCCCCGACCCCCGCCACGAACTCAAGACCACGGCGCTCCTGATCGAGCACCCGGCGGTCGTGCAGTACCTGGTGAAGGTCTTCGACCATGCCTGGGCGCGCGCCGAGCCGGTCAGCAGGACCGCCGAGCAGGTGCGGCCGCGCCTGATGACCGACGAGACCCGGCGCACGGTGCTCCGGCTCATGGTGGAGGGACACACGGACGCGGTCATCGGCACCCGGATCGGCATCAGCACCCGTACGGTCTCCACCCACATCAAGAAGGCGTCGGAGCTGCTCGGTGGCCGCAGCCGCGCCCATCTCGCCTATCTCCTGGCCCAGTCGGAGATATTGGAGGACGGCCCGGCACGGCAGGGACCGGCCTCCTGAACCTCACCTCGCGGCCCCACCGGCCGCGAGTGCCGGCCGCGCGGCCCCGCCAGGCCCGCGAGCCTCAGCCGCGCGGCCCCGCCAGGCCCGCGGCCTCCAGCACGGCGGTCACCTCCGCCGCGCCGGTCCGCCCGCCGTGGCCGAGCGGAACCCCCACGACCTCGCACCCCGGAAGCAGCGCGGCCAGCTCCTGCGCGAGGCCGCCGTCGGGCGCGTACCCGCCGACCACCACGAGCCGGCTGTGCCGGGCCGCGACACGCTCCGCGGCCGCGGCGAGCGGTGCCCCGCTCAGATAGACCAGATGCGCGTGGCCGAGCATGGGCGCGGCGCGCCGGGCGGCGAGCGCCAGCGCGGTGCCCGTCTCGCCCGCCGACACCAGACACGGCCACGGGGGCGCGCCCTCGGACTCCCAGTTCACCATCGGCAGTCCCGGCCCCTCCCGGGGCAGTGAGACGTAGCGGGTGCCGCGGCCGATGCGGATGTAGTGGGGCCGGCCCAGCTGGGCGGCGACGCGCACCACGGCGCGGGTCTCGGCCTCTCCGTACGGGGAGGCGAGGATGAGGCCCGGAACCCGGCGCAGCGCGGCGAAGTCGAGGGGTGCGCCCTCGTACGGGGCGATCACGGTGGCGCCGGCGGAGAGGTAGCCGATGGTCAGGTCCAGGTTCTCGGTCTCCCGGTGCGGTGCGAAGGTGCTGACGAACGGCCGGAATCCGGCGACCGCGAGCCCCTTGGCCATCCCCACCATCGCCACCTCGACGCTGCCGAGCCGGAAGAACCGGTCGGGGCGGGCCGCCTCGAAGGGGTGGCCCTCGACGCCGTCGGGTCCGGCTTCGAGACAGACCACGCGTTCGTCGTGCGCCGCGACCCTGGTCAGCTCGGAGCGGTAGGCCTCCAGGCCGGTGAGCGGCCGCGCGCGCTCCGCCGGCCGCCCGTCGGACGGCGGCTTGTCGCCCCCCGGCGCCATCGCGTCCACCACATCACTCACCATTGCAAACGCCCCCGTGCCGGTCGAGACGGAGCTCCGGCGGCACCACCCTGCCCTTTGAGTCAGGCCCCAAGGAAGGTGCCGTGGCGACTACTTACCGCACCCGGGCGGTGACCCGCTCACCTTTTACCCCCTTTGAACTGGGGTTTTACCTAGCGAGATGTGGTTGACGCAATCGGTGCGCGACCCCTAGGTTTCCCCAACGGTCGAGCGATTCAGGCCATCGTGGGGATCGGGGAGGACCAGGTGCAGGGCACGAGCGACACCGTGGAGTACGACAGCCTGTTCCATCTGCTGCAACTTCTCGCCGATCAGGCGCCGTTGCGCAGCTTCGACGAGCCTCTCGCGCGGGCGCGGGCCGAGGGCGCCGAACCCGCCCATATCGCCCTCCTGGAGCGGGCCCGCGCGCTCGCCCTCGATGTACAGGAGGGGTTCGCGCGGGGCCGGCAGCGCGCGGCGGGACTGTCCGAACTCGTCGATCTGGCCAAGGAATTGGCGCTGCCGCACGATCTCGACGCGCTGCTCCACCTGGTCGCCCGACGGTCCCGGCTGCTGCTCGGCCTCGACACCGCCTGGGTGAGCGTGCGCGATCCCGGCCAGGGCTGGTTCGCCGTGTGCGCGTCCGACGGTCACACCGCGCCGTTCGCACGTGCGTATCCCCACCCTGCGCACGAAGGCGCGGGCAACGCGGCGATCGCCCGGGGCGGCCCCTTCTGGACGCCCGACTACCTCGCCGACGACCGGTTCGCGCATCACGGCGGCGCCGACGACATGGTCCGCGCCGAGGGGCTGCGCGCTCTGGTGGCGGTGCCGTTGCGGTGTGCCGAGAACGAGAGCACGCTCGGCGTCCTGTACGTCGCCCACCGCACGGTGCGCTCCTTCAGCCCGTGCGAGATCAGCCTCATGTCCTCGCTCGCCGACCTCACCGCCGCCGCCATCGCCCGGACGCGCCGTCTCGACCGGGTCCGCCGTGAGGTGGGCGAGCTGGAGTTCGTCACCTCGCGGGCGATGGAGTTCGGCTCGTCCGCGCACCGCCTCCTCGATGTGCAGAGCCGGCTGACCGACCTGGCCCTGCGCGGGGTCCCGCCGCACGAGCTGGCCGAGCGGGCCGCGGCCGAGCTGGGCGGCGCGCTGATCATCCGGGACGCGGGGGGCGCGGTGCTCGCCTCGGTGGGCGACTTCCCCGACGTCACCGACGTGGAGCTGGAGCGCGGCGCGCTGGACGCGCACGCCGCCCGCGCCCCCATCGCCTCCGCCGCCGGACTCTGGTTCTGCCCGGCCATGGCGGGCGACGAAATCCTCGGCACCCTCGTCGTCGCGCCGCGCGAAGCGGTGGCGAGCGGCCAGGAGCCGATGATGCGGGTGCTCGCGCAGCCCGTCTCGGTGCTGCTGCGGATGCACGGCGGTGCGGCGCTCACCGAGCACCGGCTGCGCGACGAGCTCTTCCACGAACTGCTCGGCGGCTCGACGCTCTCCGCGGACCGGCTCAGCGACCGGGCCCGCTGGCTCGGCATCGACCTCGCCGCCCCGTACGTCGTGGTGGTGGCCAGGCCGCAGGGCGGCGGCGCGCGCGAGCAGGCCGCGCGGTGGGCGGCGGGCCATGTGCGGCGCCACGCGGGGCTTCGCCTGGCCGACGGGGACGGCGTGGTGATGCTGCTGCCCGGCGGTGATCCGGCGGCCGCCGCGGGCCAGGCCCGCGACCAGCTGACCGCGGTGCTCGGGCGGCCGGTCTCGGTCGGCGCGGCGGGCCCGGCCACCGGGCCCTCCGCGGTGGCCGCGACCCACCGGGAGGCGCGGCGCTGCCTGGACGCGGTGGTCGCGCTCGGCGACAACGGCGGCATCGGCTCGCCGCGCGAACTGGGCTTCCTCGGGCTGCTGCTCGCCGAACAGCCCGACGCCGCCGCGTTCATCTCGGCCACCGTCGGGCCGCTGCTCGATTACGACGCCCACCAGGCGACGGCGCTCGTCGCCACCCTGGAGGCGTACTTCGGCACGGGCGGCAGCCCGACGCGGGCCGCGGAGATCCTGCACGTCCACGCCAACACCGTCTCGCGCCGTCTGGAACGGATCACCGAGCTGCTCGGGCCGGGCTGGCAGGAACCGGTACGGGCGGTCGAGGTCCAGCTGGCGCTCCGGCTGCACCGGGCCCGGCACGCGATCCGCGACCGGGGTGTACGCAAGGCCGCGTCCGCGACCCGGCCACGCCCCCACGCCTGACGCTCCGTCAGCTCCACTTCGGTAGCGTCGCGTTGGGAACCCCGCGGTCGTGCACTCCACTCCCGCTGCCGTACGGCCCGGGGCCCCTTCCCACCGCCCGCGCCGCACGGCAGCGGCCCCCACGCACCGGCCCGCACGCCCGGGGCGCACCCCCTGCCGGGCGCGCGAGGGCGGCCCGAGCCGACCTTCGACCTCAGGAAGTGCCGATGAATCCGCAGCCGACCCGCGAAACCCCGCCCACTGGTGAAACCCCGCCGACGCGCGAGACCCCGAGGCCCGGCGAAGCCCCGGCGACGCGCGAGATTCCGCGCACTGGTGAAGCCCCGCCCACTGGTGAAACCCCGCAGAGCGGCAGGGTTTCGCAGGCCCAGCCGACCCCGTCCGCCGCACGCCTGCGCGTCGACCTCCTGACCAAGGAGTACCCGCCGGAGGTCTACGGCGGCGCGGGCGTCCATGTCGCCGAGCTGTCCCGCGAGTTGCGCGGCCTGACCGACCTGCGGGTGCAGTGCTTCGGCGCGCCCCGCGCGGCGGACGGCGTGCTCGCCCACGCCGAGCCCGCGCTCGGCGAGAACGCCAACCCGGTCCTCGCCACCCTTGCCGTCAACGTGACGATGGCGGCCGCCGCGGCCGGCGCCGAGCTGGTGCACAGCCACACCTGGTACGCCAACGGCGCGGGCCGCCTCGCCCAGCAGCTGTACGGCATCCCGCATGTGGTGACCACCCACAGCCTGGAGCCGCTGCGCCCCTGGAAGGCCGAGCAGCTCGGCGGCGGCTACGCGCTGTCCTGCCTGGTGGAGCGCTCCGCCCTGGAGTCGGCCGACGCGCTGATCGCCGTCTCGCACGGGATGCGCGAGGACATCCTGCGGGTCTACCCGGACATCGACCCCGGCCGGGTGCACGTCGTGCACAACGGCATCGACACCGGCGTCCACCGCCCCGACCACGCCACCACGGCCCTGGAGCGGTACGGGATCGACCCCGACCGCCCGATCGTTCTGTTCGTCGGGCGCGTCACCCGGCAGAAGGGTCTGCCCCACCTGCTCAGAGCCGCTTTCGCCCTAGACCCGGCCGCCCAGCTGGTGCTGTGCTGCGGACAGCCCGACACCCCGGCGATCGCCGCCGAAACAGCGTCCCTGGTCGAGGAGTTGAGCCGGGCCAGGGACGGAGTCGTACGCATCGACGGCATGCTCGACGCCGAGTCGCTGCGTCAACTGCTCACCCACGCCTCGGTGTTCGTGTGCCCGTCCCTGTACGAGCCGATGGGCATCGTCAATCTGGAGGCGATGGCCTGCCACACGGCGGTCGTGGCGACCGCCACCGGTGGCATCCCCGAGGTGGTCGCCGACGGCGAGACCGGTCTGCTCGTCCCCATCGAGCAGGAGCAGGACGGCACCGGAACCCCGCTCGACCCCAAGCGGTTCGCGTCGGACCTCGCGGACGCGGTCAACCGGCTGCTCGCCGACCCGGCGCTCGCCGCGCGCCTCGGCGACGCGGGCCGGGCGCGGGCCGAGGAGCACTTCGGCTGGGACCGGGCGGCCCGCCGCACCCTGGCCCTGTACGAACGGGCCCTCGGCCGCGCCTGACCGGGCGGCCGCCCGGCCCGCTCACTCCGGCCGCAGCCACACCGCACCGAGCGGCGGCAGCACCACGGTGGCGCTCGCCGGGAGGCCCTGCAACGGCTCCCCGTCCGCGAGGACCGGGCCGGCGTTGACCGTGCCGCTGCCCCCGTACGCGGCGGAGTCGGTGTTGAGGACTTCCCGCCACCGGCCGGCCGTAGGCAGCGCGAGCCGGAAGCCGTAGCGCGGAGTCGGCTGGAAGTTGTAGACGCAGACCAGGAGTTCACCCGCGGAGCCGTACCGCACGAACGAGTACACGTTGTCCTCGGCGGCGTCCGCGTCGATCCAGCGGAACCCCTCGGGGTCGCCGTCCCTGCTCCACAGCGCCGGGTCTCCGGTGTAGCGGTGGTTGAGGTCCCGTACCAGGTCGCGTACGCCCGCGTGCGGGGCGTGCCGCAGCATCGACCAGTCCGGGCCGCTCTCGTGCGACCACTCCGTGTCCTGCGCGAACTCCTGTCCCATGAAAAGGAGTTGCTTGCCGGGGAACGCCCACATGAAGCCCAGGAACGCGCGCAGGTTGGCGAGCTGCTGCCAGCGGTCGCCGGGCATCTTGGTGAGCAGCGAGCCCTTGCCGTGCACGACCTCGTCGTGGCTGATCGGCAGGGTGTAGTGCTCGGCATAGGCGTACATCATCGGGAACGTCATCCGGTGGTGGTGGTACTGGCGGTGCACCGGGTCCTCGGCCATGTAGGACAGCGCGTCGTGCATCCACCCCATGTTCCACTTCAGGCCGAAGCCGAGCCCGCCGTGGTCGGTGCGCCGTGTCACGCCGTCCCAGGCGGTGGACTCCTCGGCGATGGTGACCACGCCGGGGCAGCGCCGGGCGACGGTCGCGTTCATCTCCTGGAGGAACTCCACGGCCTCCAGGTGCTCGCGGCCGCCGTACGCGTTGGGCTGCCACTGCCCGGGCTCGCGGGAGTAGTCGAGGTAGAGCATGGACGCCACCGCGTCCACCCGCACCCCGTCGATGTGGAACTCCTCGCACCAGTAAGTGGCGTTCGCCACAAGGAAGTTGCGCACCTCGGGCCGGCCGTAGTCGAAGACGAGGGTGCCCCAGTCGGGGTGCTCGCCGCGCCGCGGGTCGCCGTGCTCGTACAGGGTGGTGCCGTCGAAGCGGGCCAGGGCCCAGTCGTCGCGCGGGAAGTGCGCCGGGACCCAGTCGACGATCACGCCGATGCCGGACTGGTGCAGGGTGTCGACGAGGTGGCGGAAGTCGTCGGGGGTGCCGAGCGCGGCCATCGGCGCGAAGTAGGAGGTGACCTGGTAGCCCCAGGAGCCGCCGAAGGGGTGCTCGGCGACCGGCAGGAACTCCACGTGGGTGAAGCCCAGCGCCTTCAGATAGGCGGGCAGCTCACGCGCGATGCCGCGGTAGCCGAGCCCGGGCCGCCAGGAGCCGAGGTGCATCTCGTACACGCTCATCGGCGCCCGCTCGGCCGGCGCGGTGCCGCGCCGGGCCAGCCACGCGGCGTCGCCCCACCGGTGGGTGGAGGTGTGCACCACGGACGCGGTGCCGGGCGCGGACTCGGCGGCCGAGGCCAGCGGGTCGGCCTTCTGGATCCACTCGCCGCGCTGGGTGAGGACCTCGTATTTGTAGCGCTCCCCGTCGCCGACGCCCGGCACGAACAGCTCCCACACCCCGCACGCGCCGAGCGAGCGCATGGGGTGCGCGGCGCCGTCCCAGTGGTTGAGGTCGCCGGTCAGCCGCACGGCGCGCGCGTTCGGCGCCCACACCGCGAAAGCCGTGCCGGTGACGGACCCGCCCTCGCCGTCGTGCGTACGGGTGGTGGCGCCGAGCACCCGCCACAGCTCCTCGTGCCGGCCCTCCCTGATCAGATGCAGGTCGAGCTCGCCGAGGGTGGGAGCGAAGCGGTATGGGTCGTCGTAGCGGAAGACGGTGGCGCCGTAGTGCGCCTCGACCCGGTAGTCCAGGGGGCCCTCGCCGGGCACCAGGCCGGTGAAGACCCCGCCGGCCTGGTGGACGAGTGCGGCGAGCGGCGCGCCGTCGGGGCGGGTGAGCGTCACGGCGTTGGCGAACGGCCGCAGCACCCGCACCACCGTGCCGCCCGGCGCCGGGTGGGCGCCGAGCAGGGCGTGCGGATCGCTGACCTCGCCCGTGACCAGGCGTTTGAGGTCGGTGGCGGCGAGCTGCGTGGAGGGCTTGGTTGCGGTGGTCACGACTGCGGGTTCCCGTCCGTGAAGATGTGGGCGACCTGCCGGCGCGGGTCGAGGCGTACGTAGTTGTCGCGGCCCCACTGGAAGGTCTCGCCGGACAGCGCGTCGCGCACCGCGAAAGTGTCCGAGCGCTCCAGGCCGAGCGCCGGCAGATCCAGGCACACGGTCGCCTCGCGGACGCTGTGCGGGTCGAGGTTGATCACCACGAGCACCCAGTCGTCGCCGGAGGAGTCGGCGGCGCCGTCGGCCCGTTTGGAGAAGCAGACCACCGCGTCGTTGTCGGTGCGGTGGAAGCGCAGATTGCGCAGCTGGTGCAGGGCGGGGTGGGCGCGGCGCACCCTGTTGAGGGTGCGGATCAGCGGGACGAGGGTGTCCGTCGCGCCGTCCCAGTCGCGCGGCCGGTACTGGAACTTCTCGGAGTTCAGGTACTCCTCGCTCGCCGGGCCCGCCGGCACGTTCTCGTACAGCTCGAAACCGGCGTACAGGCCCCAGCTGGGTCCGGCCATCGCGGCGAGCACCGCGCGCACCGCGAAGGCGGGCCGGCCGCCGTACTGGAGGTAGGCGTTGAGTATGTCCGGGGTGTTCACGAACAGATTGGGGCGCAGATACGCCGCGCTCTCCTCGCCGCCGAGCCCGGCCAGCTCCGCGAGGTAGGACTCCACCTCGTCCTTGGAGTTGCGCCAGGTGAAGTACGAGTACGACTGGTGGAAGCCGGTCCTCGCCAGGGTGTGCAGCATCGCGGGCCGGGTGAAGGCCTCCGCGAGGAACAGGACATCGGGGTCGCTCTCGTGGACCGCCTCGATCAGGCGCTCCCAGAAGGCGACCGGCTTGGTGTGCGGGTTGTCCACGCGGAAGATCCGCACCCCGTGCGCCATCCAGTGCCGCAGCACGCGCAGGCACTCGTGGTGCAGCCCGTCGGGGTCGGTGTCGAAGTCGACGGGGTAGATGTCCTGGTACTTCTTCGGCGGGTTCTCGGCGTACGCGATCGTCCCGTCGGGCCGGTGGCGGAACCACTCGGGATGCTCGGTGACCCAGGGGTGGTCGGGCGAGCACTGGAGCGCGAAGTCGAGCGCGACCTCGATGCCGAGCCCGGCGGCGACCGCCACGAAGTGGTCGAAGTCGTCGAGGGTGCCGAGGTCGGGGTGGATCGCGTCGTGGCCGCCGGCCGCAGAGCCGATCGCCCACGGCGAGCCCGGGTCGTGCGGGCCCGCGGTGAGCGTGTTGTCGGGGCCCTTGCGGTGGGTGGTGCCGATGGGGTGCACCGGCGGCAGATAGACCACGTCGAAGCCCATGCCGGCGATGGCGTGCAGACGCTCGGACGCGGTACGGAACGTGCCGCTGACCGGCGCGGGCGGCACCCCGTCGGCGTCGGCCGCGGTGGCGATCACGGCGCCTTCGGAGCGCGGGAACATCTCGTACCAGGCGCCGTACAGGGCGCGCTCGCGGTCGACCCGCAGCGGATATTCGGCGGACACCGTCAGCAGCTCGCGCACCGGGCGCGCGGTGAGCAGCGCCGTCACGATGGGGCGAAGCGCCACGGTGAGCCGGTCCTGGGCGGGCAGCGCGGCGTCCCGCAGGGTGCGGGCGGCCGCGACCAGCGGGGTGGCCTCACGGGTGTCGAAGGCGTCGGCGGCGCGTTCGAGCAGCAACGCCCCCTCTTCCAGGACCAGTTCGACGTCCTGGCCCGCCGGGACCTTGATCTCGGCGGCGTGCCGCCAGGTCGCCACCGGGTCGCTCCACGCCTCGACGCGGTAGGTCCAGTCGCCCTCGCGATCGGCGCTGACCCGCGCCGCGTACCGGTCGGTGCCGGGGGCGAGCAGACGCATCGGGCTCCACTCGCCCGCGGTGCCGTCCGGGCCGGTGAGGACGACGTTGGCGGCGACGGCGTCGTGGCCCTCGCGGAAGACGGTCGCCGAGACCTCGAACACCTCGCCGGGCACGGCCCGGGCGGGCCGGCGCCCGTCGTCGACGCGGGGGCGCACGTCGACCACCGGGATCCGGCCCACGGTCGGCGCGAACGTCCGCGTCCCGGCCGGCTTCGCCACCGGGGCGGGCCGTTCGGTGCGGGCGGCCGGGGCGGCGGCCGCCGTGGTCCGTACGGGCGCCCTGCCGTTCTTCGGCATGGTGGTGCCTTTCATCGTGGTGTGCCTCCTCGCACCGGGGTGCGGTCTCAGGGAAGGGGTGCGGTCGACGGCGTGCGGTCGGGGACGGGCGGTCACCTGCGGATGGCGCTGGTGCCGTTGCTGACCTCGGAGATGATCCGGCGGTACCCCGCGACCAGCGGATGGTGCGGGTAGGCCGTGCTGAACAGGCGCTCACCGGCGAGGGACGCCATCTCGGGTGCGTAGGGCAGCACGGCGGTCACTTTGGTGGCGTACGCGCTCTCCACCTCGGCGCGCATCCGCTCGCCCACGCCGCCGTCCGGGGCGAGGTTGACGGCGACGCTCATCCGTACACAGCCGAGCCGCCCGGCGAGCGCCATCGTCTCGCCGGCGCCGGCGAGGTCGAGGCGGTCTGCCCGGGTCAGGATGACCAGGACGTCCGCGCTGGCCATCGCGGTCACCGTCTCGTTGTTGAACCCGGCGTGCGTGTCGAGGAGCAGCACGTCCAGGGCGAGCGAGTCGATGAGCCGGTCGAAGCCCTCGCGCAGCAGGCCCACGTCGTAGCCGCGGCCCATGATCTCGTTGACCCCGGCCGCGCGGTTCCTGGCCGGCACGAGGAAGAGGCCGCCGTGGCCCGCGTCGGTGTCTGCGGGGTAGGCGGCGTCCTCGATCTCGCAGCGCCCCACCAGATAGTCGGTGAGCGAACGGCGTACCGGCGCCATCGCGTCGCTGAACATCACGTCGAGGGACGGCGTCTGGATGTCGGTGTCCACCAGGGCGACCCGGCGGCCCGCGGAGGCCAGGAGCAGCGCCAGGTTGGCGGCCGTGCTCGACTTGCCCGTCCCCCCTCGGTAGGAGTGCACGGTGATGATCTGAGACATGGTTTCCACCCGGTAGTTCGGTGAGGCGCGGCAGGCACAGGCGGGTCCGGTGCTGGGTCAGACCGCGCCCTCGGGCCGCCGCCAGTGGACGGCCATCATCGTGATGTCGTCGGACTGCTCGGCGGGGCCGACGAACTCGCCGAGCGCCCCGTCCATGTGGTCGAGCAGCTCGTCGCCGCTGAGCGCCGCCTCGGTGAGGTGGCGCAGCATCCGGTCCTCACCGAAGAACTCACCCGTCGCCGAACGCGCCTCGGTCACCCCGTCGGTGTAGATGAACAGGGTGTCTCCGGGGCGGAACTGGGTGTAGCCCAGCGAGAAGGTGACGTCGGGGATGACGCCGACGGCGGGCCCGGTCGGGTTGAGCAGCACCGGTTCGGCGCCGTCGCCGCTGACCAGGACCGGCGGGTTGTGGCCGCCGTTGATGTAGACGAGGTTGCCGGTGACCGGGTCGAGGACGCCGAAGAACATCGTGGCGAAGTAGCCCTGCCGGATGTGGTTGCGGGTGAGGTAGTTGTTGGTGCCGACGACGGCGTTGAGCAGCGGGGTGGCGCCGACGACGGGGATGGCGCGGCTCTGCTCCTGCCAGGCGGCGTCCTCGCCGAGCAGGTCCGCGGCGATCAGGTTCTGCAGGCCGCTCTGCTCGGCGGTGTGCCGCAGCAGGCTGCGGATGAGCGCCATGAACAGGGCGGCGCCGACGCCCTTGTCGCAGACGTCGGCGACGACCAGGGCCAGACGCCGCTTGTTGACGAGTTCGAAGACGTCGTAGAAGTCCCCGGCCACGGTCCGCGCGGGCCGGAACCGGACGTTGATCTCCCATCCGTCGGGGCTGGGCAGCGAGTCCGGCAGAAACCCCATCTGGATTTCCCGCCCGATCTCCAACTCCCGCTCGTAGCCGAGGAGTTCGGCGTGTGCGGCGACGTCCTGCACGGTTCGGCTGAGCTGCGCGTGCTCATGGCAGTTGCGCAGCCGGGCCCGTATCAGGTCTGGGTAGAAGGGCGGCACCAGATAGTCGGAGCCGGCGTGCACATGGCTGCCGAGCAGATGCAGGTCGTGTTCGGCGAAGGCGACGACGGTGGGGCTGTTGCCCTCGTCGTCCAGTCGCCGCGTCACCGCCCGCACGGTGTGGGGGGAGACGTCGGCGTGCACGAGGAGCACCTCCGTCCCGGGGACCTGCCCGTGCTGGGCGCCGAGCACGTCCCCGGGGGTGCGCACGCGTACCCGGGCGCCCACGGTGTGGAGCGCCTTGAGGAGCTCGGCGGGCGCGTTGCGGCCTTCATCCAGTACCAGCACGTTTGTCTGTGACATCTCGTCCCATCTATCCGCTCGGCGGCCTGTTCACCGCGAGGGTGCTCACGTTGCGTCCGGCCACCAGGCGGTAGCCGAAGCAGTCCACCGCCGTGAACGCGAGGTAGACGCCGAGCCCGCCGACCTGCCGCTCGGCGAGCGGCAGGTCGAGGGCGGGCGGCTGCATGCCCTGCCGTGGGTCGAAGGCGGGGGCGTCGTCCTCGAAGCGGACCCACACCCGGGCCGGGGTGATGCCCCCGGCCACCACGATCTCGCCGGGTGCCCCGTGATAGCCGTGCATCACGATGTTGGTGGCGAGCTCGTCCGCGGCGAGCCGCAGCCGGTACACCGAGTCCTGGGGCAGTCGGGACTCGGCGCACAGAGCTAGCACGAACTCCGCGATCCGGTCGAGCTGTTCGAGCTCGGCCGGCACGTGCAGAGTGGCCTGCGGCAGGGCGGGTTCCGCCATCTCGGGCATCACGGCACCGAAGTCCAGCGCCATCTGGGACCGCCTCCCCTTCAGGCGTCGACGAGGTCGATGCTGTAGTCGAAGCCCGCGAGGCGAATCGTGCGGGCCACGGAGTCGGCGGCGCCGACCACGGCGATGCGGGTGCCGTCGCCCATGTGCTGGCGGGCGAAGACCAGCGAGCGCAGGCCCGCGCTGGAGAGGTAGGTGAGGTGTTCGGCGCGGATCACCAGCTCGACGGAGCCGGCCTGCGCGGCGCTGGTGATGGTCTCGTGGAACTGGGGGGCGGTCTTGGCGTCGAGTTCGCCCTTGAGCTCGATGGTGGCGACGCGGTCGTTGATCCGCAGCCTGGCGTCGAACGTCACGGTGTCTCCTCAGGAGGGTTGGCTGGTACGGGTGGCGGGGGCGCGGCCGACGAGGACCACCACGGAGTGCGGGCCCAGGTGGTACCGGCCGGGGTGGTCGAGCGGCGGTTCCGCGCCGAGCGGGTGGGCCGCGGCGGCGGAGGTGTCGGCGAACAGGTGCCACCTCTCGTCACCGGGCAGCTGGGGCAGCTCCAGGTCGTGGGCCTCCCAGTGCGCGTTGATCCCGACGTAGACGTGGTCGTCGGCGACGGTGCCGCCCTTGGCGTGCCGGCCGCAGCGCAGCATGCCGAGGATGCGGCTGTGCGCGGACCAGTCGGGCTGCCAGGCGCGCACCCCGTGCCAGCTGACCTCGGGCAGGCCGCTGCCCACGCGGTCGGCGCCGCCCGGGTGCTCGGCGCCGCGCAGCACGGGGTGCGCGTGCCGGAAGGCCGTCAACGCCCGTACGAAAGCGAGCAGTTCGGCGTTGGCGTCGACCAGGCCCCAGTCGAACCACGACAGCTCGTTGTCCTGGCAGTAGGTGTTGTTGTTGCCGAGCTGGGTGCGCCCCACCTCGTCGCCGGCCAGGAGCATCGGCACGCCCTGGCTGGTGAGCAGCAGCGCCATCATGTTCTTCATCTGCCGCAGCCTGAGGTCGCGTACGTGCGCGGAGGCGCTCGGGCCCTCCTCGCCGCAGTTCCAGCTGTGGTTGTCGTTGCCGCCGTCGCCGTTGTTCTCGCCGTTGGCCTCGTTGTGCTTGTCGTTGTACGAGACGAGGTCGGCGAGGGTGAAGCCGTCGTGCGCGGTGACGAAGTTGACCGACGCGGTCGCGGTGCGGCCCTGGTAGAGGTCGGGGGAGCCGGCCATGCGGGTGGCGAGCTCGCCGACGAGACCGGGCTCGCCCTTGACGAAGCGGCGCACCACATCGCGGTACTTGCCGTTCCACTCCGACCAGCGGCCGTAGTTGGGGAAGTGCCCGACCTGGTAGAGCCCGGCGGCGTCCCACGCCTCGGCGATCAGCTTGGTGTGGCGCAGCACCGGGTCGTAGGCGAGCTGTTCCAGGAGCGGCGGGTTGGGCAGCGGGGTGCCGTCCTGCGCGCGGTCGAGGATGGCCGCCAGATCGAAGCGGAAGCCGTCGATGTGGTACTCGGAGACCCAATAGCGCAGACACGAGAGCACGAAGTCGCGGACGACCGGGTGGTTGCAGTTGACGGTGTTGCCGGTGCCGCTGAAGTTGTAGTACTCGCCGTGCGGCGTGAGCATGTAGTACGTGGCGTTGTCGAGGCCGCGGAAGGAGATGGTCGGGCCCTGCTCGTTGCCTTCGGCGGTGTGGTTGAACACCACGTCGAGCATGACCTCGATGCCGGCCTTGTGGAACTCCTTGACCAGGGACTTGAACTCGTCGGCCTGCATCCCGAAGCGTCCGGTCGCGGCGTAGCCGGCCTTGGGGGCGAAGAAGGAGACGGTGTTGTAGCCCCAGTAGTTGTACAGCCGGTCGCCGGTCACCGGGTTGGTGCGCGGGTTGTCCAGCTCGTCGAACTCGAAGACGGGCAGCAACTCCACGCAGTTGACGCCCAGTTCACGCAGGTAGGGGATCTTGTCGCGGAGGCCGGCGTAGGTGCCGGGGGCGTCCACGCCGGAGGAGGGGTGGCGGGTGAAGCCGCGGACGTGGGTCTCGTAGATGACGAGGTCCTCGCCGGGGATGCCGAGCGGCATGTCCTCGCCCCAGTCGAAGTCGTCGTCGGCGACCTGGGCGCGGTACTGGTAGATGTCGTCCCAGTCCGGCTCGGCGCCCCACACCTCGCGCCCCGAAAGACGCCGGGCGTACGGGTCGCTCAGGACGCGCTGCCGGTCGAAGCGGTCGCCGGCCGCCGGGTCGAAGGGCCCGTCCGCGCGGAACCCGTACTCCAGGTTCTCCGCGTCGAGACCGAACACCGTCATCGCGTACACGCTGCCGATGCGGAACTCCGGCGGGAACGCGAGCTCCGCGAACGGCTCGGGTGAGCCCTTGTCGAAGAGGACCAGGCTCATCGCGGTGGCGCGGTCGGAGTAGACGGAGAAGTTGATTCCGCCCGCCACCGGGACGGCGCCGTAGGGGAAGAGCCGTCCGGCCCGTACCCGGTGGGCGCCGATCCGCCGGGTCGGGAAGGAGTCGACGCGTTCGCGCGTCTCGGAGGTGGTCATCGCGCGGCGCGTTCCAGCTCGACGTCGAGATCATCGGCGATCTTGAAGAAGTCGAGGAAGCCGGTGGCGTTCATGACGAACCTGACCTCGTCGGAGAGTCCGATGAGCACGATCTCGGCCGCGACCTGTTGGGCCCGCCGGTGCACGATGAGCAGGGTCCGCAGTCCCGCGCTGGAGATGTAGGTGACGCCGGTCAGGTCGATCAGGACTTCTGCGAACTCCACGATAAAAGGCAGCAGTTGGGCCTGGAGGCCCCCGGAGGTGGTGGAGTTGATCTCCCCTTCGAGCGCGATCACCGTGGCCTTGCCCACGGTCCGGGTGGTGACGTGCACGGTCATCGGGCCACCTCCGCAGGTGTGTTCGCGGCGAGCCGGACGCGGACCTTGATCCGTCCGGAGGTCTCGGGCAGCCGCACGGTCAGGGTTGCGCTGTCGTAGTCGGTGTGCGGCTCGCCGTCGATGTCCACCGCGTCGATGCGCACCGAGCCCGGCGGCAGCAGGTCGGGCGCGACCCGCAGCAGACCGTCCTCCACCAGGGCCGGGTCGGGCTTGAACCAGAAGTCCATCGCCTTGCCGTTGACCAGCAGGTTGTTGTAGACCGCGGCCAGGTAGCACAGCTCCGCCGAGTGGTACATCGACATCGAGTGGCTGCCCTTGAGCCGCTCCACACCCAGCAGGTACGGCAGCCCGCTGGCGAGGGTGTTGAAGTAGACGGCGCCCTCGTCGTGGTCGAGGAAGAAGGCGTTGTAGAAGGCCTGCGCGTCCCGGGCCTCGGTGGCGAACGCGGCGCGTCCGGTCACGCCGTGCAGGATGAGGTAGGCGAGGATCGCCTGCTCCTGCTGCCACCACGCCTTGCGGTCGTGCCAGGTGAAGCGGAACGCGTCCTCGCCGTCCGCCCTGACCCGCTCGACGACGTCGTACCAGCCGCCGCGCTGACGGTCGGCGCCGACCTCGGGCATCGACTCGGCGATGGAGGCGGCCGTCTGGAGGTAACTGTCCTTGGGACGCAGGGAGTTCATGCGCGCCAGGTTCCAGGCGATCTTCAGGTTGTGGCCGACGACGGCCCGGTTCTGCTGCCAGCCGTGCGTGGTGTCGTGCGACCAGTCCTTGTGGAAGCGCTCCTGTACGAACGGGCTGTGCTTGAGGTCGGGGAAGCGCTCCACGATGGTGTCGAAGGTGTACTCCAGCATGTCGGCGTAGCTCTGCTCACCGGTCGCCAGATACAGGTTGATCAGATACGCCGGCGCGTGGTCGCCGACCGAGTTCCAGTTCTTGCGGGCCTTGTTGGGGCCGAGCGAGTCGTGCTCGGGGCTCAGCAGGATCGGGTCGATGTGCGAGAAGTAGCCGCCGTGCTCGGGGTCGAGGTAGAACCGGTCGAAGAGCCGGATGGTGGCGTCCGCGTCGGCCTTGATACGGGGGTCGCCGGTTATCCGGTACGTCTGCACCGGGCCCGCGAGCGCGTAGATCTGCTCGTACGCCGGCAGCGCGTCGTAGTCGTCGGAGAACTCCGAGGTGAACAGCTTGGTCTCGGTCTCCCCGTCGACCTTGAGGCCGTGGTACCAGTACACGACGTTCTCGTCGGTGTCGACGAAGCGCATGTGCTCGCGCAGGTACTCGGTGCCGCGCTCGGCGACCTCCAGGTACTGGTCGTCCCCCGTCAGCAGGAACGCCGAGGCCATCCCGTACACGAGCCGCGAGATGGTGTCGGTCTCCTGGACGTGGCTCGCGGTCTTCTCGCCGCCGAGCCGGATCTCGGTGCGGTAGCGGGAGAAGTCGACGGGCCCGTCACCGAACTGGGCCTTGCGGTAGAACGCGGCGATCTCCTCGATCTGCCGGACCCACCAGCCCTCCTCCTCGAAGCGGAAGTCGTCGGCGCCGCGGCCCACGAAGATCAGCCGCTTCGCCTCGAAGCGGGTGGTCTCGCTCCCCGGGTAGAAGACGCCGTACGCGAAGACGAACCGGCCCGGCTCGATCAGCTCGTCGATGTGCCCGGAGGCGTCCTGGTAGGGCTCGCCCAGGTTGTGCAGCAGCTCGGCGCTGGGGCCTCCGTCGAGGTCCACCTCGAACTCCCGGCCGTCCGCGGTGCTCAGCGTGAAGCGGCGCTTGTCCTGGTCGAAGGCGGTCACCCGCCCGGCGACCGTGTCGGAGAACGTGAAATTCACAGCGTTGGACATGGATGTCTCCCAGTCAGTGGTTGCTTGCGGCGTCGCTCACCGCGGGGGCCCGGCTCTCCACGAGGATCTGGCAGGTGATCCCGCCCACCAGGACCCCTTCGATGAGCACGGTGGGCAGTGCGCCGCCGGCGACGCCGAACAGCACGAAGGCCGCGCCGAGGCCGAGCCGGGACCATGAGCGCAGGTCGCCCCGGCGCCCCACGTTGAGCAGATGGATGGCGCCCACCCCGAAGAGGAAGGCCGCCATGCCGAAGCAGAGCACCGGCCCGCCGTCCAGGGGCATCCGGCCGCCGCCGTTGGCGGCCTGCGCGGCGAGCAGCCCGCCGACGCCGGTCACCGTGATACCGCCGTGCACGAAGAGGTGGCCGTAGACGTACGCCTGGCCGGTGAGCCGCCACTTGCGCAGCGGGCTCGCGTCGACGTGGTCGAAGACCAGCCACCACTGGCCGGCGGCGATCAGGAAGGACCCCGCCACCACGGCCAGGGTCCCGCCGCGCAGCCCGCTGGCCGCGATCCCGATCGCGTTGAGCGCCACGACCTCGCCGAGCACGATGATGGTGAACAGGCCGAACCGTTCCGGCACGTGGGACACGTTGAAGGGCACCTTGGCGATCGCCGAGGTGGACACGATCGGGGTGAGCAGCTCCACCGTCACCCCGGTCGCCCACAGCGCGTAGCAGTACGGCGCCGGCACCAGCGCCGAGACCCCCCAGATCACCGCGCCGAACCCATACCCCTGGAGGAAGCGGGTGGTCAGGGGCCGCGCCCGCGGTACGTGGTAGTGGGCGCGCAGATACAGGCCGAGCAGGATCAGCCGCACCACGAAGTAGGCGAGCGAGAACCGTTTCGCGCCGGGTCCGCCGGCGAAGGCGGTCGGCACGGCCACCGACAGGGTCAGCACCGCCATCATCGCGGCGATCATGATCAGCCGGTAGACGCGGTCGTCGTTGTCGAAGCGGTCGGCGTAGAAGGTGTAGCAGACCCAGCTCCACCACACCGGTACGAACAGCGCGGTGAACCGCAGCACCCCCGCCCAGGTCGGTGCGTGCAGCAGCACCTCGGTGAGCTCGGCGACCGCCACCACGAAGACCAGGTCGAAGAAGAGCTCGAGCGGGGAAGCGGCACGGTGGTGGCCCTCGTTGGACACCCTCAGCCGCACCCGGCCGCGGCGCAGCCGCACCTTGCCGGTGTAGGTACCACGCGCGACGCCCGCCTCGGGCGCGTCCAGGACCCCCCGCATGCCGATCAGCCCCCGGCGACCTGGGTGTGGGCCTCGTCGTGGTAGCCCTTGATCTCGGTGATCAGGCCGTCGTCACCGACCCGGAAGGTGTCGATGCCGCGGTCCTCGACCCTCCCGCCGTCCTTCTTGTGGGCGGTGATGTGGAAGCTGAACGCGGCCTCGTCGCCGGTGACCACCACATCGGTGACCCGGAACTCGACGCGGTCGATCACCTCGAAGACCCCGTCGAAGAAGCCGACGACAGCGGCCCTGCCCTGGTTGGCGGGGGCGCCGACCGGCTCGTACTGGACGACGTCCTCGGCGAGCAGGGCGGCGAAACCGTCCCGGTCCTTCTTGCTGAAGCTCTCCGCGTAGCCGTCGACGGCGGCGCGTATCTGCTGCTGGTTGGGCATGGCCTCTCCTAGCGGTGTCGGTCGGCCGCTTCGATCGCGCGGACGAAGGTGTCCATGAACCGGTCGGTCATCTCGGGGTGCTTGGCCGTGACGAGATCGCCGTCGACCACCAGCTCCGCGGTGCCGTCGCCCTCGTAGACGACCTCGGCGCCCGCGTTCTCGACGTCACAGACGATGTTGTGGGCGCAGGTGACCCGGCGGCCTTCGAGGAGCTGCCGGTCGGCGCAGAGCAGCCACAAGGAGTGGCAGATCGTGCCGACCTTCAGGCCCTCCACGGCCATCGCCGCACGCAGGAACTCCACGGCCGGCGCCTTGTTGCGGCTGCGGGGACCTGCCACCTGGGCCTGGTAGCGCAGCCGGTCCATGGCATACGCGCCGATCAGGATCACGCCGTCGTAGTCGGCCGGGTCGATCGAGGCGACCTCGGTGGTGACGGTGATGTGCTCCTCGACAGAGCCGTTGTCGGGGTTGCTGCCGAAGGTCAGCGACGGCTGGCCCCACAGGTGCGAGACGTACTCGACCGTGTAGCCCTGGCTGGGGAAGTACCCGTTGAACGCGCGGAACTCGCTCTGGTCGAAGTGCTCCTCGATCAGGACCGCGATCCTCCCCTTCGCCGCCGGCGCGGGGCTCATCCGTCCAGGCCCAGCGGTGCGAGCAGCTGGTGCGGGTCGAAGAAGGCGTTGACCTCCTTGATGAGGCCGCCCTCGATACGGAACATGTTCATCCCGCGGACCGTGATGTGCCCGCCGGTGGGGGCCGCGCCCATGAACACACCGCGGTGGGTGCCGGTGATGGTGAACGACGCGGCGACCTTGTCGCCCTGCTCCAGGAGGTCGTCGATGGTGAAGACGCGGTCCGGGAACCCGCCGTACCAGCGCAGCGCGAACTCCTTGTACGCCGGCAGGCCGTGGATGCCGTCCGGGGAGATGGGGTTGTTGAACACCACGTCGGGCGCCATGATCCGGTCGGCGATCTGGAGGTCGCCGGGGGCGGTCAGGAACTGCTCGTAGTAGAGCCGGACGAGCTTGGATCCCTCGTCGGTGACGTCGGCCATGAGTGAACTCCTCGTGCGAAACGGTCGGTTGACTGCCACGTGCCCGGCCCGGGCCGTGGAAGGGGGGGTACGGCCCGGGCCGGGAGTACCGGGCGGGCTCAGGCGTTCTGAAGGAACCACTCCGCGGCGCGCTCACCGATGACGTAACAGGTGAGGTTGGGGTTGGCGCTGACGTGCGTCGGCATCACGGAGGCGTCGACCACGTTCAGGTTCTGTACGCCGTGCACCCGCAGACGCTGGTCGACGACGGCGGTGGAGTCCTCGGCGGAGCCCATCTTGGCGGTGCCGACCGGGTGCCACAGGGTGGCGGAGTTCTCCCGGATGTAGTCGAGCAGCTGCGCGTCGTCATCGACTTGACGCTGCGTCAGCTTGTCCGAGAGACCCGACGACAGGTCCTGGATCTGCTTGGAGTTGGCGATCTCCCAGGAGAGCCGCACGCCGTCGAGGGCGATCTTGCGGTCGGCCTCCGTGCCGTAGGAGTTGAGGGCGATCTCCGGGTGGACGCCCGGGTCGGCGCTGCGCAGCGACACCCGGCCGCGGCACTGCGGCTTCTGGAGCACGCTCATCACGCTGATCGGACGGTGGGTGACCGGGACGTAGCGGCTGACGAAGTACAGCTGCATGTCGTTGAACTGCTGCGAACCCGGGTTGGTGTACCGCACCAGGACCTGGACATCCGGGTCGTCGGGGTCGGTGACGCCGTCCTTGGGCAGCAGGCCCACGGTGATCTGCTGGTGCTCGATGAGGTTCTCGCCCACGTTCGGCTGGTCGAGGACGACCTCGATGCCGAGCGCGCGCAGCTGCTCCTGCGGGCCGATGCCCGAACGCAGCAGAATCGCGGGCGAGTTGAGGGCGCCGGCGGACAGGGTGACCTGGTCGCCGTAGACCTTCTCCAGCCGGCCGCCGCTCTCCACCTCGACGCCGACCGCCTTGGTGCCCTCGAACAGCACGCGGTGCACGGTGGCGCCCGAGCGGATGGTGAGGTTCTTCCGCTTGCGGGCCTCGGTGAGGTACGCGATCGCGGTGGAGATCCGCACGTCGCCGCGGCGGTTCATCGGGATCGGGCCGACCCCGGTGGACTCCGGGTCGTTGTGGTCCTCGACGTAGTCGAAGCCCTGGTCGATGCAGGCTTCGAGGTAGGCGGCCTGGAAGGGGACCAGCTCGTCGCGGGTGTGGCGCACGATCGGGGTGGGGCCGCCCTTGCCGTGCAGCGGCCCGCCGAAGTCCTGGTCGTCCTCGATCGCGCGGAAGTACGGCAGCATCGAGCTCCACGACCACTGGTCGTTGCCCAGCTGGGCCCACTCGTCGTAGTCCGCCGGGATGCCGCGCAGCGCGATCGCCCCGTTGACGGCCGAGCAGCCGCCGGCCACCTTGCCGCGGGCGTAGGTGAGGGACCGGCCGGGCACGGCCTCGGCCGAGTAGCCCCAGTCGTGGTCCTCCACGGACACGGTGCGGGCGTTGGTGATGTCGCCCGGGATGTCGGCGTTGTCGGCCCAGTCGGGCCCGGCCTCCAGGAGCAGGACGGTGACGCCGGAGTTCTCCGTGAGCCTGCTGGCCAGGACGGCGCCGGACGAGCCGGCACCGACGACTATGTGGTCATACTTCATGGGTTCTCCCTCTCGGACCGCTGCCGGGTTCCGGGGTCACAGACCCGGGAACTCATCGGTCTCGATCCAGGTCTCGATGGCCTGTTTCTCCGCGAGATCGACGTACTCGTACCGGACTCCCATGGCGTCGGGCTCCGTGATGATCCAGTCCGGGGTGGCGCCCTCGGCGCTGCGGGACACCGCCTCGATGCCGATGCCCTCGGCCCGGAGCTTCTCCATCCGGCCGTCCATGTCGGCCTCCCAGAACCCCAGATAGAGGATCTGGCCCTCCTTCGCGGAGGAATAGATTCCCTCGTCCCCGTCCGATTCGATCAACTCGAAATACGGCGGGCCCTGCTTCGAGAAAGCGACGTGCACGACCTGCTCGTGCGGATGTGGATCCTCGATGCGCGGATTCGTCACGTGCGCGGGCTTGGTGAAATCGAGGCCGTGCATACGCGAGTAGTACTCGATCGCCTTTTCCAGATCGGGAACGACGACACCGATGTGGAAGTAGGGCTGCTCGCTCATATCTGCTCCCTGGATTTCCCGTTCACATCTCGACCGGGTCGTACGCGTCGAGCTGCGGGGGGTTCGCGAGATACGTCAGCATCGTCGGGACGATGTCCGCGAGGTATTCCTTCGCGCTGTGTTCGGCGAGCGCCGCCTCGTCCACGTACTGCTCGACGACGAGGTACCTGCGGGGCGTGGTGCGGTGGCGTACGAACTCGAACACCGGGGTGCCGGGCTCATGCGCCCGGACATGGTCCACCAGGGAGTTCAGGATCTTCTCGAAGGGCTCTTCGTTGCCCTCTGCGACGTCCAGGACGGTGGTGCACGTGATCACGGGTCCTCCAGTCTGCTCGGCCGGCGGAAGCGGTCAGTACAGCGGCGGAAGCAGGATGTCCGCGGTCTCGTCCTGGATCTTGGCCTCGGCCTCGGGGTAGCCGAAGAGCTCGGTGCCGACCACGTCGAAGAGGGCGTGGCCCTCGGCGGCGCGGGTGTCGAACCACATCGACATCTCCTTGCCGACCTCGTCGCCGAAGAGGTGGTTCACCATCGCGAGGGTGCCGGCGTTGATCGACGCGGCGCCCGCGGTGGTCCAGATGCGGTCCTCGGGCGCGCCGAGCCACATGCGGCGCGGCTCGACGACGTTGGCGCCCTCCTCCTTGAGGCGGCGCGAGATGGGCGGGCTGCACGTCACCGGGGTCTTGCCGAGGATGCCGGCGCGCTGCAGGATGCCGACGCCGACGCAGTTGGCGCCGATGAACTTCCCGTTGACGTGGTGGTGGCGGATCGTGTCGAGGATCCGCTCGTTCTTGGTGGCGACGCCGGAGCCGCGGCCGCCGGGGATGTACAGGACGTCGTAGAGGTCGTTGT
Organism: Streptomyces sp. NPDC048361; assembly: GCF_040651795.1. Lineage (NCBI taxonomy): Bacteria > Bacillati > Actinomycetota > Actinomycetes > Kitasatosporales > Streptomycetaceae > Streptomyces > Streptomyces sp. NPDC048361. Next base: position 41,564 of record NZ_JBEZKW010000039.1, on the reverse strand, counting down.
CCTGGAGCACCGCGTGCGGCTCGACCTTCGCGCCCATCTGCATGGTGACCGGACCCTCTTCGAGGGCCACCAGCTTGACCTCGATGTCCTGGTCCTGCGTTTCCTTCAGGTAGACCGCGACACCGATCAGTATCTCCCAGGGAATGATGGTGTCGGACTCGCTGCACCGGTCGTACGCGAGCACACCGATGCTCTTGATGTCGGTCATGGAATACCACTCCATTTCGTTCCGGATTACCGGACCGCGGCATTCACCCGACGAGCGGGGAGCACACGGAATTACCGGTCGTGGAGACGAAGCTAGCGCGCCGGGGAAATGGGGTGAGAGCTGTCCGCGGATACTTCCTGACCTCCGGGGAACAGGTCCCGCCCGCGCCGCACCCCCCAGCTGCTCGGTGCCGGGCGCACCGACAGCCTGTCCGGCGTTCGAGGACGAGGCCGTTCAGGCCGAACGGCGTCTGGGGCGGAGCCCCAGGAACCCCGCTGTTGTCTGCGGACCGTGCCCGCGTCTCGCGCAGTTCCCCGCGCCCCTGGCGGGACTGGTGCAGGCCGGCATGCAAACGGTCGCGCCCCCGGAGGGAACGGGCGTGCGGGCGAGTTCACTAAAGTCGATGCGGATTTCTGGCCGTCCGCACGGGCCGGCATGGAGCCTGACGCCATGACAACTGAGAGCTCCGAGCTGCTGTCTCGGTCATCCAGCGAGCCCAAGGGGGCTCCGCGGAGCACCCGGACGGCGGGTCGTTTCGCCGGCATCGTCGTGGGCAACTTCCTGGTCCTGCTCGACGCCTCCATCCTGAACGTGGCCGTGCCCGACCTGCGCGCGGATCTGCACGCCTCGGCGAGCGCCCTGCCCTGGACCGTGGACGCCTACACCGTGGTGTTCGCCGGCCTGATGCTGGCCGCCGGTTCCCTCGCGGACCGCTGGGGGCCGCGCCGGATCTACCGGGCCGCCCTGATCTCCTTCGGTGTCATCTCGGCGCTGTGCGCCGCCGCGGACTCCGCCGGCCTGCTGATCGTGGGACGCGCCCTGCTCGGCGTCGCCGCCGCGGGCCTCGTGCCGGCCTCGCTCGCGCTGCTCGCGGGGCTCTACCCCGACCCCGCCAAACGCTCCCGCGCGGTCGGCGCGTGGGCGGCGATCAGCGCCCTCGGCCTGGTCTCCGGCCCGGTCCTCGGTGGCGCTCTTGTCGCCCTGGGCGGCTGGCAGTTGGTGTTTCTCGTCAACCCGCCGATCGCGCTGATCACCGTGGTGCTGGCCCGGAAGCTCTCGGCCGACAAGCCCTCCACACACCGCAAGGTCGACTACCCGGGCCTCGTGCTGTCCATCGCCGGCCTCGGCGCACTGACCTTCGGTCTCGTCGACGGCGGCACCGACGGCTGGGCGCGCCCCGTGCCGCTCGCCGCCATCGTCATCGCCCTCCTGGCCTTCGCCGCGCTCGCCGTGGTGGAGCGCCGCGCGGACGAGCCCGTGCTGCCCCCGGCGCTGCTCTCGCTCTCCCGGGTGCGGGCCGACATGGTCGCCGCGTCCGCCGCCTCGTTCGCGTTCTACGGGCTGCTGTTCGCGATGACCCAGTGGATGGTCGAGGATCGCCACATGTCCGCGCTCCAGACCGGCCTGGCGTTCCTGCCCATGACGCTGCCGCTCGCGATCCTGCCGTTCTTCACCGGCCGCCTCGTCGCGCGGATCGGCACCCGGCCGCTCATCCTGTTCGGGCTCGCCGCCGGCGCGCTCTCCGGCACCATCCTGTCGTTCTCCGGAACCGACACCCCGCTGGCGCTGCTCGTCGCAGCCCAGATCGCCCTCGCCCTGTGCGCCACCACCGCGATCCCCGCCTCGACCGCCGACATGGCGGGCGCCGCACCGCAGCGCCACGCCGCCACCGCGCAGGGAGCGCTCAACGCCTCGCGCCAGGCCGGTTCGGCGCTCGGCGTCGCCGTGCTCGGCACGCTGGCCTCGATGCACCAGATCGGCCTCGCCGTCGTCGTGCTCGGCCTCGGCTCGCTGCTCGTGGTGGTCCTGCTCAGCCGGTCCAAGGCCGCGCAGAACGCCTGAACGGCCCGGCAGTACCCGCCACTCCACCCCTCCTCGCCCCCTGACGAAAGGAAGCGAGCCATGACCACCGCCCAGGACGAGACCGTCAAGGCCCCGGCCAAGCGCAACGTCGCCTGGATCCGCGCCGCGCTCCAGACCGCGATAGAGCTGGAGCACTCCACGCTGCCGATCTACACCTCGGCCATGCTCTCGCTCGAAGTGCAGAACTACACCAGCTACAACACCGTCCGCAGCGTGCTGATGGAGGAGATGGTCCACATGGCCATCGCGGGCAACATGCTCGCGGCCATCGGCGGCCGTCCCCGCATCAAGGACCTCGATCCGGCGTTCCCCCGCCGCGGCCTGCCCGGCGGTGTGGAGCCCGACCTGTACATCGGGCTCGCCTCGCTCTCCAAGCCGCAGCTGCGCAACTTCATGCGCCTGGAGTCGCCGCTGTTCCTGCTGCCCGACGAGTACAGCCACGAGGACTTCCCGACCATCGGCAAGCTCTACTCGCAGATCAAGGAAGCGATCGTCGAGAACGCCGACGAGCTGCGCGCCGCGGTCAAGGGCGGCGGCATCGCCAACCAGGTCGGCGACAACATCGGCTTCAAGACCATCGTGCCGACTCCCGGTGTCGACCCCGTCGACCAGCTCCTCGAAGGCATCGACGAGATCCTGGAGCAGGGCGAGGGCGCGACCAGCGGCACCATCCAGGCCGGCGCCTCCTTCCAGCACGAGGAGTCGCACTACGGCAAGTTCGCCGAACTCTGGTACGGCCGCGAATACCGCGCGCCCGAGCCGCCCCTCGAGCTCACCTCCGACACCGAGGCCGTGCACTTCCAGGGCAGTCGCCTGGACTGGCCCGCCGTCGTCAACACCCTCGCCGTGCCCGCCGACGGCTACGCCAAGATCCTCGCCGCCGACCCCGACGGCGCCGAAGTCGAGGCGGAGCTGGCCCAGTTCGACCAGACGTACACCGGCATGATGGTCCACCTCGACGAGTTGTGGAACGGCTCACCCGTCACCCAGTGGCCCACCTTCGGCGAAGCCGTCCACCACATGGTGAAGTTCCGCGTGTTCTCCTGCTTCACCTTCATGCGCCGCCAGATCCCGCAGTCCGTCATCGACGACCTGCCGCGCCTGTACCCGGCCGAGTTCGGCTTCATCAACACCTACACCGACCTGAGCAAGCCGGTCTTCTACGGCCCGCGCTTCCGTAATCTCGCCGCCGCCCAGGCCTGAGCCCGCAGCAGGAGATCCCATGCCCCGCACCAAGACGGTCCTTGTCGTTCTCACCAGCCACGCGGAGCTGGGCGACACGGGCCGCGCCACCGGCTACTACCTGCCCGAAGTCGCCCATCCCTGGCGGGTGTTCACCGATGCCGGGTACCGCGTCGACCTCGCGTCCGTGCAGGGCGGCACCCCGCCGGCATCCGGCGTCGACCTGTCCGACGAGATCCAGAAGGCGTTCCTCTCCGACCCCGAGATGGCCGTCAAGCTCGCCGACACACTGAGCCCCGAGGCCATCGACCCGGACGCCTACGACGCGATCTTCTTCGCGGGCGGCCACGGCACCATGTGGGACTTCCCCGGCTCGACGGCGCTCGCCGAGCACGCCCGTGACGTCTACGAGGCGGGCGGCGTCGTCGCGGCGCTCTGTCACGGCCCGGCGGCCCTGGTCGGCGTACGGCTCTCGGACGGACGTCCGCTGGTCGAGGGCAAGCGGCTGACGGCGTTCAGCAACGCCGAGGAGTCCGCGGTCGGCCTCACCGACGTGGTGCCGTTCGCGCTCCAGACCGCGCTGGAGGAGCTGGGCGCCCAGCACGAGGCCGCCGCCACCGAGTTCGCCGCGCACGCGGTGACCGACGGGCGCCTGGTCACCGGCCAGAACCCGGCGTCGGCCACCGACACCGCCCTGGCGACCGTGCTCGTCCTGGCCGGCACATGACACTCTCCGCCCCGGGGCCCGCGCGAGCGGCGTCCGGCGTCGCCGCGCCCCCGGCGGCGGCCGCCCCCGTCGCGCCCCTGGCCGTCACCGCCGACCGCACCCGCTGGTTCGTCCTCGGGGTCGGCCTGATCTGCACGTTCCTCGTCGTGGGCGGCGCCTCCATCGCCAACCTCGCGATGCCCTCGCTCCAGCAGACCCTCCATGTCGGCTTCGGCACCGCGCAGTTCGTGGTCGCCGGATACGGCCTGGTGTACGCGGTGTTCCTGATCACCGGCGGCCGGCTCGGCGACGTGTCGGGGCGCCGCCGGGTGCTGCTCGGCGGACTCGTCCTGTTCACCGCGGCCGTCCTGGTCAGCGGCCTCGCACCCAACGCGCCCGTCCTCATCGGGGCGCGCCTGGTCCAGGGCTTCGGCGCCGCGCTGATCTACCCGCAGATCCTGTCGATCATCCAGGACACCTTCGAGGGCAAGGAACGCAACTTCGCACTCGGCCTGTTCGGCGCCACCATCGGCGTGGCCATCGTGGCGGGCCAGCTCATCGGCGGCGCCCTGATCCAGCTCGACCTGGGCGGCCTCGCCTGGCGCCCCGCCTTCCTCGTCCTCGTACCGATCGGCGCCGCCGCGCTGGTCACCGGCGCCCGTGTGATGGCCCCCGACCGGCCCGCAGGCCGCGACCACATCGACCTCGCGGGCACCGGCCTGCTCGGCACCTCGCTCCTGCTGCTCGTCCTTCCCCTCCTGATCGGGCCCGGCGCGGGCTGGGCCTGGTGGACGTGGGCGATGTTCGCGGCGGCGGTCCCGATGTTCGCGCTCTTCGTACGCTACGAGGGCTCCCTGGTACGCCGGGGCCGCACCCCGCTGCTTCGCCCCGCCCTCTTCCGCCAGCGCGCGTTCGCCGTCGGCACCGTCATCGGGGTGCTGTACTTCATCACCATCGTGGGCCTCGCCGTCTACACCTCGCTGACCTTCCAGGTGGGCCTCGGACTCGACCCCCTCCAGGCGGGGCTCGCCTTCGCCCCCGTAGGCATCGCCTTCTTCCTCTCCTCGCTCGTGGTGCCGCGCCTGGTGCCCCGGCTCGGCCGCGCCGTCCTGACCATCGGACACGTCCTGCTCCTCGGCGGCCTGCTCTCCGCCTGGCTCACCGCGCACCTCGCGGGACCGGGTCTGACGGCCTGGAGCCTGGGCCTGCCGCTGCTGCTCGTGGGCACCGCCCAGGGCCTGACGATGTCCCCGCTCATCGGGATCGTCCTGACCGGCATCCGGCCCGAGGACAAGGGCTCCGCGTCCGGCGCGCTGACCACCGCCTTCCAGATCGGCCAGGCCCTCGGCGTCGCCGGCATCGGTACGGTCTTCTCCATGCTGGGCGCCCACCCGGGGCCCGGCGCCGGCACCGACCGCTACCGCATCGCCTTCCAGGCGGCCCTGTTCCTGATGGCGGGCCTCACCCTGGTCTCGCTGCTCCTGGTCTTCCTGCTGCCCACCCCGCACGACAGCCGGCCCCACCACCACTTCCTGTGGCTGCGGCACGGCCGGCGCACCGGCCTCGCTCACGCCCTTTACCTGCTGACGGGTGGTCATGCGGTCGGCCGTCTGACCCACTGGTTCCACCACCACGGGGATCACCCCCAGGGGGACGGCCTCACCGCGGGCCGCTCCCACGACGAAGGGACGTAAGCATGCGACAGGTCGCTCTGGGCAGCCAAGGACTGCGGGTCTCCGCACAGGGCCTCGGCTGCATGGGCATGAGCCAGTCGTACGGCGTCGGCAACGACACCGAGTCGATCAGCACCATCCACCGCGCCCTCGACCTCGGCATCACCCTCATCGACACCGCCAACGTGTACGGCGCGACCGGCCTGTACGGCGTCGGCGCCAACGAGAAGCTCGTCGGGTACGCGCTCAGGGAACGCCGCGACGAGGTCGTCCTCGCCACGAAGTGCGGCATCCACGACGTACGGCCCGGCACCGGCATGGTGCTGCGCGCCGACCCGGAGTACATCAGGCGCAGCTGCGAGGAGTCCCTGACGCGGCTCGGCGTCGACCACATCGACCTGTACTACCTGCACCGGGTCGACCCGAAGACGCCCATCGAGGACTCCATCGGCGCGATGGCCGAACTGGTGAAGGCCGGCAAGATCGGCCACATCGGCGTCTCCGAACTCCCCGCCGACGAGCTGGAGCGCGCCCACGCCGTCCACCCCGTCACCGCCGTCCAGAGCGAGTACTCGCTGTGGACCCGGAACATCGAGGAGTCCGTGCTCCCCACCGCCCGCCGCCTGGGCATCGGCGTCGTCCCGTTCTCGCCGCTCGGCCGCGGCTTCCTGACCGGCGCGGTCACCACCCGTGACGCGTTCGACGCCAACGACATGCGCCGCGGCATGCCCCGCTTCAGCCAGGACAACCTCGACGCCAACCAGCAGGCCCTCGACCTCATCAGGGCCATCGCCGGCGCCCACGAGGCGCTCCCCGGCCAGGTGGCCCTCGCCTGGGTCCACGCCCAGGGCGAGGACATCGTGCCCATCCCCGGCACCAAGCGCGTCAGCTATCTGGAGCAGAACGCCGCCGCGGCCGACCTCGTCCTCACCTCCGACGACCTGGCCCGCCTCGGCGAGGTGGCCGCCCGCATCGAGGGCGCCCGTCGCTGACCCCCCTCACGGGCCGGCCTGGGTGTGGCCCGTGCACAGCATTGTCCGCCCGACCTCGGCGCAGGCCTCGGCCTGCCGGGGGTCGGGCGCCACCAGCATGGGGCTCTCGGTGTCGGCGCCGGTCGAGCTGGAGCGCACCTCCGACCAGATCGTGTCGCACGACGGGCTGAAGCGGAGCTTCACCGCGTACGAGGCCGTCGTCAGCGCGCTCTGCGTACGGGCGTCGCTACGGCAGGCCGAGCGGGCCGGGTCGGCGCCCTGGCAGCCGGCGCCCCCGCAGGCGGACGCCGCGGGCGCGGCCGGGGTCGGCGTCGCGTGGGAGGTCGCATGGGAGGCGTGCGGTACGGCGGCCCAGGCGGCGCTCCCGATCAGGGCGAGCGCGGCGGCGATCGTGAACGTACGCAGGTGGGTGCGCCGGGCGGGCGACGCGGGCGGCGGCTCCGGCGAGGGCGGGGCGGCGAGGGTGGTGACGGGGGTGGCCGGGGCAGGCCGGGTGACCGGGCCGGCGGGGCGGACCGGGCGGGCGGGGCCGACCGTGCCGGCGAGGTCAGCCGGGCCGGCCGTGCCGGCGGGGCCGGCCGGGTTGCCCGGGTTGCCCGGGGTCTCGATCCGGGGCCGCGGTGGGCGTACCGCCAAGTCCCACAGTTCCAGGAGCCGGGCGTGGTGCTCGGCGCCGCCCAGGGCGCCGAAGGCGTCGACCGCGTCACGCGGCGGCAGGTTGTCCCCGTGGAGATAGCGGTGCCACGCCGATTTGCTGTATGTGGTGCGGGCCGCGAGGCCGGCGAGGCTCAGCCCCGAGCTCTGTTTGAGATGCCTCAACTCCTCGATGAGGAGCCGGAGTTCGGGTCGGGTCGACTCGGGCAGCGGTTGCCACTGGGCCACGCGGTCCCTCCCAAAAAGTCCAGAACGTCCCGTTCGAGAGGCATCCGTACCCCTCAGGGGCCGGAGTCAAGCTCCGGCCCCCAGGGCGAACGGGCGATGGTGCGGGTGAACGGATCGCCTCCGGCGGTGCCGAATGGATCCGGCCTCAGCGCGTCGGCAGCGCCACGCGCATCGGCACAGCCTCAGCGCGTCGGCACAGCCTCAGCGCGTCGGAACAGCTCAGTGCGTCGGCACAACCGCACGCGTGTCAGCACCACGGCACGGAGGACCCGGCCGCGACCCGTACGTAGTGGGCGGACACGTACCGCGCGTGGTGGGCGGCGAGGCGGTACCAGACCCGGTTGCCGTGGACCGCGCTCCCGTCCTTCTTGCAGATCAGCGCCACCTGGTGCCCCGAGCGCAGGGTGCCGGTGGCCCGGTAGGTGACGCCGGCGCCGGTTCGTACGTGCAGCAGACGGCCGTGGCCGGTGACCACCGTGCCCTGCGCGAGGAGCTTGTGGTGCCGGGCGGTGGTGGCGGTCGCCTTCGCCGGTGCGGAGGCCGGCGCGGCGGCCATCGCGGTGGTCGGGAACAGGGCGAGCAGGGCGGCGACGGCGACGACGCTGTTGCGCACGGTGCTTCGGTTCATGTCTGTGTTCTCCAAGGTGCGGGGTCCCCGAGTAAGTGACCCTGTGTCAGCAAAGGTGTCCGGAGGGCGAGGCGGACATGCGTCCCAGCCGTCCCTGGGACGAACGGGGACGGGCCCGGGGAAAGCCCGCCGACCCCGCCACTTCCGCCCGGTCCGCTCCCGTACGGGCATCCGCGGACCCACCCGCGCACCCGCCCGCCCCGGCGTCCCCGCCGGCGTTCACTCGCGTGGCGGAACCCCTGGGCCTCACTTAGCGTGAGGAAGGGGCGATCGCGAACGGGAGATCACCGAGGGAGACGCGCACATGGGCCGTCACACCAAGGACGCCGCCGAGGAAGGACGCGCCGCGCGCATAGCGGCCGCGACCGAGCATCTGTCCGCGCTCGACTCCCCGCCGGGCACGCCGGCCGGAGCCGCACCCGGCACGCCGGCCGGTGCCACGCGCGAGCCCGTGGGCGGGCACCCGCCCGGACGGCTGACCCCGCCCCCGTCCGCCGCGTACGCCGGTGAGGGCGCGGCCCCGCCGCAGGCGCCGCACACCGGGGCCAGACACGAGCACCGCTGGCTCGTGCTCGGCGTCATCGCGCTGGCCCAGCTCATGGTCGTACTCGACGCGACCATCGTGAACATCGCGCTGCCCTCCGCGCAGCGCGATCTCGGCTTCACCGACGGAAACCGCCAGTGGATCGTGACGGCGTACGCGCTCGCCTTTGGCTCGCTGCTGCTGCTCGGCGGCCGCATCGCCGACCTCGTAGGACGCAAGGTCGTCTTCCTGACCGGCCTCGTCGGCTTCGCCCTCGCCTCCGCGATCGGCGGCGCCGCACCCAACTTCGAGGTCCTCGTCACCGCCCGCGCCCTCCAGGGCGTGTTCGGCGCGCTGCTCGCACCGGCGGCGCTCTCGCTGCTCACCACCACCTTCACCGACCCGAAGGAACGCGCGAAGGCGTTCGGCATCTACGGCGCGGTCGCCGGCACCGGCGGCGCGGTGGGACTGCTGCTCGGCGGCATCCTCACCGAGTACCTCGACTGGCGCTGGTGCCTGTACGTCAACCTCCTCTTCGCCGCGCTCGCCTTCATCGGCGCTCTGCGGCTGCTGCACCCGGGCGCGCCGACCGACCGCCCCAAGCTCGACATCCCCGGCACCGTGCTGGTCTCGGCGGGCCTGTTCTGCATCGTGTACGGGTTCTCCAACGCCGAGACCCACGCCTGGAGTTCGCCGCAGACGTGGGGATTCCTCGCGGCGGGCGGCGTCCTGCTGGTGGCGTTCGCCTGGTGGCAGACGAGGGCCAAGCACCCGCTGCTGCCCCTGAGGGTCCCGCTCGACCGGGACCGGGGCGCGTCCTACCTCGCCATGTTCATCTCCGGCGCGGGCATGTTCGGCGTGTTCCTGTTCCTGACGTACTACCTCCAGCAGATCCTGCGGTACTCCCCGGTCAGCACGGGCCTCGCGTTCCTGCCCATGGTCTGCGCGATGATCGTCAGCTCGGTCGTCGCCCAGAACAAGCTCGTGCCGCGTCTCGGCGCGAAGCCGATCGTGCCGCTCGGCATGGGCCTCGGCGCGGCGGGCCTCGCCTGGATGACGGCCCTGGACGCGACGAGCGGCTACGCCGGCCACGTCCTGCCCCCGCTCCTCGTCATGGGCGTCGGCATGGGCCTGATCTTCGCCCCGGCGATGAGCATGGCCACGGCGGGGGTGGCCGCGCACGACGCGGGTGTGGCGTCGGCGATGGTCAACACCAGCCAGCAGGTGGGCGGTTCGATCGGCACGGCCCTGCTGAACACCCTCGCCACGAGCGCGGCCACCAGCTACCTGGTGGGCCGCCGCCCCACCCCCGCGACCCAGGTCCAGGCCCAGCTGCAGAGCTACTCGACGGCGTACTGGTGGTCGGCGGCCTTCTTCGCCCTGGGCCTGGTGGTCTCGGTCATCCTCTACCGCAAGGGCCCGCCCCGGCAGGCGGTGGGACCGTCGGAGGGGCCGGTGCACATGTGAGGGGTCCATGCTGAACGGCTCAGCCCCGCCGCTTTCGCCCCGGCCGCTTCCGCCCCGCCGCTTCCGCCCCGCCGGTCGGAAGGGGTGGGGGCCGGGCTGAACCGGCGCGGCCGCACCCGGCCTGAACCCCACTGAAACCAAGGTGACGTCGAGCTGAAACCGGCCCGGCGCACTCTCTGCGACACGACGCGGTGACCGGACGACGGGACCGCGCAGGACAACGAGTCGCAGGAGCACACCATGCAGAAGTTCGAGACCGCCGCCGCCCCGATCACCGCCGTCCTCACCATCCCCGCCGGCCGGATCCGGGTGGTCGCCGCCGACCAGTCGTACGCCACCGTCGAGGTCAAGGCCGCCGACACCGCCAAGAGCCGCGACGTGAAGGCCGCCGAACAGACCACGGTCAGCCACACCGACGGTGTCGTACGGATCGAGGCCCCCACCCAGAACCAGTACTTCGGCCCCACGGGCTCCGTGGACGTGACGGTCCACCTGCCCGCGGGCTCCCGGGTCGAGGCCAGGACCGCCGGCGCCGAGTTCCGCACGGCCGGCCGTCTCGGTGACGTGGTCTTCGAAGGCGCCCACGGCGTCGCCCACGTCGACGAAGCCGCGGCCCTGCGCCTGACCGTGCACGCCGCTGACGTCTCCGTCGGCCGCTTGGCGGGCGACAGCGAAATCCGGGTGTCGTCCGGCGACATCCACGTCGCGGAGGCCCTGCACGGCACCCTCACCCTGCGCACGGAGTCCGGCGCGATCTCCGTGGGCGCCGCCCCCGGCACCGACGCCACCCTGGACGCGGGCACCTCGTACGGCCGCGTGCACAACTCCCTCACCAACTCCAAGGGCAGCGGAGCGGAGTTGGCCATCCACGCCACCACCGCGTACGGCGACATCACGGCAAGCAGCCTCTGAGCCCCGGCCCCCGGGATTCGGTACATGAAGTCGCTGTGGAAGAACAAGCGGACGCGGTTTCTGGCGCTGGGTCTGCTGGTGGTGCGGTTCGTGATCCGGTACGGGCTCGGGGTGGCCGGTCTCGCGCTGGGCGCGGCGACGGGGCAGCTCGCGCTGGGCATCGTGATGGCGGTCATCGGTACGGCGATGGCGTGGGGCGACCAGTGGCTGATCCTGCGCACCCTCAAGCACACCCAGGGCGCGCATGCCGCGACAATGTGAGCCCCTGGCTCCCCGCGACCAGGCCGGATATAATCGATACCACTCTTGATATCCCGAGGAGGGGTGCCCGGATGAGCCGAACAGTGATCGACCTCGACGACGAGCTCCTGACCGAGGTGGCGAAGGCGCTCGGCACCGGTACCAAGAAGGAGACCGTCAACACCGCTTTGCGCGAGGTGTTGGAGAACCGGCGCCGAGCACTCGCCCTGACGCGGTTGCGTGCCGCGGCCGGCGAGGGCGCGTTCGACCTGGAGACCTTCGAGGACAAGGCGAATTACCGCAGGTGAACGGGGCACAATTCCTGATCGACACCAGTGCGCTCGCCCGGTTCCTGCACGGTGAGGCCGAGCAGTACGGATGGGACCAGGCCGCCGCGGCCGGGCTGATCGCCACATGCCCGATTACAGAGCTCGAGTTCTTCTACAGCGCCCGATCGGCCGAAGACCGGGTGCGAGGCATCGAGAACGTCCGGACGATCTTCAGCTGGGTCCCCGTCGACGACCGCGCCTACACCCGTGCCTGGCAGGTCCAGGACGCCCTGACCGAACGGGGTCAACACCGCAGCGCGGGAGCCGTCGATCTCGTCGTGGCCGCGACGGCCGAACTCCAGGGCCTGACGCTGCTCCACCGGGACCGGGACTTCGAGTGCATCGCAGCCGTCACCGGCCAGCCCCTCCAGTGGTACGGCCCCGGCCCACGTCCGTAAACCCGGCACGGCCCATCGGCCGTGCCGGCCGGCCGCGCGGTGATCGAGGGCGAGAGGGCGCCTGAGCTCGGCCCCCGATCTCCAGTCCTCCGCCGCGACAGCCACGGTGGCGGGGGCGAGGGGGTCCACGGTGAGGAGGTTGTAGGTCATGGATACGTCCCGTGCGACCACTCTTCCAGTACGGCCTCGCGGTCGCGTGAGCGCAGGACGCGGGCGGGCCGGACCTCGTTCCACCACCGGATCGGGACCGTGGGCGAGGACTCGCCGCGTACGAAGCGGGCAAGCAGTCCGAGAGAGAGATCCACTTCGCGCGGAGAGTAGGCGACCGCGGCTCCCGACAAGACCTCGGCCGTGGTGTCGTCCCCCTTCTTCGGGGTGAGCGTGACCGTCATCGACGGTGGTTCACCCGGCACCCACAGGTCGAAGACCGCGGCCCCCACGGACAACGCGTGGGTCGCCCACCGCACCGCCGCGGAACGGGTCGGCGCGTCGTTCACCCGCACCTCCAGCAGCTCGGACCAGCGCCAGTCGCGGTGCGGTGCGTCTTCCGTGGCGCGTACTAACCGCACCCCTTCGACGGTGAGCTGCACGCCTCCGCCCCCGGCCGCGGGCGGCGTGCCCAGGTACACCGCGTCCCCGGTGACCCAGAAAAGCCCGACCATGCTGCCGGGTTCGTGATCCGAGGCGGGGGACGGCGACGACGGGGACGGTGATTCCGACGGTTGCATGAGATCGACTCCTTGGTGGCGGATGAAGCGGCGATGACATTTGTCCTGGGGCAGTGAGGACGGTTCGCTCTGCCGTGGGGTGGGCTGCGGGCGGGAGTATCAGGGGTGTCGGCAGGGGTCGGCGGTCACTGGGACAACGTGAGGGGAACGCCATGAGTGCCATGGTCGCGATGGAGATGCCGGTTCGGGCCGAGGTCCGGGTCGAGGGTCGGGCTCACGCGGTCGAGGCGGGTGTCCTGAGGGGTCTGCCCAACTGGTACTTCCCGTTGGTGGGTGTGTTCGCGGGGATCTTCGACATCGCTCGTGCGTATCCCGTGTTGTACGCGCTGATCCCGGTGGTGGCGATCGTGCAGATCGTGTTGGCGTTCACGGTGTTGAGGGCGCGGATCCGGTACATGAAGTCGCTGTGGAAGAACAAGCGGACGCGGTTTTTGGCGCTGGGTCTGCTGGTGGTGCGGTTCGTGATCCGGTACGGGCTCGGGGTGGCGGGTATGGCGCTGGGCGCGGCGACGGGGCAGCTCGCGCTGGGCATCGTGATGGCGGTCATCGGTACGGCGATGGCGTGGGGCGACCAGTGGCTGATCCTGCGCACCCTCAAGCACACCCAGGGCACGCACGCCGCCCACGCCGCCCACGCTGCGTAGGCCGCCCAGGCCCAGGCGCCCCGGGCCCAGGCCGCCTAGGCCGCACGCACCACGTAGGTGACGCCGGCTACGTAGGCCCCGCCGACCACGTAGGCCCCAAGGCCCGCTTGCGAACGGCTACTTGTCCTGCACGAGGATGCCGCGGTCCAGCAGGAAGGGCATGACGTGCCCGCAGGCTGCGCAGGCCAGTGCTGTCAGCGGACTCCTGCCGGCGAAGGGCCTGCCCGGCCGGAAGGACTTGGCCGAGACGGCGCCCGCGCTCCCCACATGCAGAGCCACCTGCTCAAGTCACCCCTTCCGGCAGAGGGAACACGACTCCGGGTACAGGGGCGGGAGTTCAGGCATCACCATGGCCCGGATTCCATGGGGCGCCCGGTACGGGACGACTTGGCCACCGCGCACCGCGGACACGCCCACCTACGGCGCAAGCCCGTCCCGGGCATCCGGCCCGGTGTTACACCAAGGGGCACCATTCCCCCGAGGCGACCTGGATGCCACGTATGCGCACCGACTCCCTGGCCCACTGCACCGCCGACCGATGCCCGCCGCGCACCGGGGCTGCCCGGGCCCGCGCCTCGCTGACCCGGCCCTGGGCCGCGCTGCTGCTCGCCGCCGTGCTGCCCCTGACCGCCGCCGCGCCCGCGATGAGCGCCCCCGCCGGCGCCCGGGACGTACGTGTGACGCACCCGGCGTCGTCGCCCACGCCGTCGCCGGAGCAGCTCACCCCCGACCTGATCGCGATGATGCAGCGGATGCGCATCCCCGGGGCGACCATCTCGGTGCGGACCCCCGAGCACGGCACCTGGACCGCGACACTCGGCACCAGCGACGTCAGGAACGGCGCGCCCGTCAGGACCGATCAGCACATGCGGGTCGGCAGCATCACCAAGACGTTCACCGCGACGGTGATCCTCCAGCTCGTCCAGGAGGGCCTGATCGACCTGGACGCCCCCGTGTCGGCGTACCGCCCAGGCGTGCCGAACGGGCGCCACATCACCATCCGCCAGCTGCTCCAGATGACGAGCGGCCTCTACAACTACTCGGAGGACTTGGGGTTCAACCGGCGGCTCGACGACCGTCCCGAGAGCCACTGGACCCCGCAGGAGCTGCTGGACGTCGCGTTCCGTCACGCCGCGTACTTCCCGCCGGGCGAGGGCTGGCACTACTCCAACACGAACTACGTACTGCTCGGCCTCATCGCCGAGAAGCTGACCAGGCAGCCCCTTGAGCACCTCTTCCAGGAGCGGGTGTTCGAGCCGCTGGGCATGCACGAGACCAGCCTGAACCGGGACGCCACGATCCCGGGGCCCCGGGCGCGCGGCTACCAGTTCATCGGCAACGTCGCCAGCCTGACCGCCCCGGTGCTCACCGGCAAGGACGCCGCCTGGGCCGACTGGTCGGCGGGCAACCCGCTGGACGTCACGCACGTCAACGCCTCCTGGGCGGACGCGGCGGGCGCGGCCGTGTCCACCGTGGAGGACCTGCGGCGCTGGGCGCCCGCACTCGCCAAGGGAGCGCTCCTGAGCCCCCAAGTGCAGCGCGAACGGCTGAACTTCGTGCCGACGTCCGACGTTCCGGGGGCCCCGGAGTACGGGCTCGGCATCGCCAAGGTGCTCGGCTTCATCGGGCACGACGGCCAGATCCCCGGCTACAACACTTTCGTGGGCTTCGACCCCGAGCGCCGGGCGACGGTCGTGGTGCTCGTCAACCTCAACCAGTCACCCGACGGTACGGCCCCGGCCGACGAGCTGACCAAGTTCCTGATCGGCAAGCTCTTCCCCTCGAACTAGGCGGTGGGCGGGCGGAGTTCGGCTCGGCACCCCTGGCGGGGTTGGGGGCCGCGAGCAACCCGCACGGGGGCCGGGTTCGGGGTCAGGCGCGGCGGCGGCGCAGGAGGACGACGCCGCCTCCCAGGACACTCGCCGTCGAGACCGCCGCCAGGGCCTGGGGGGCGGCAGAACCCCCCGGCGAGGGGGTCGGGGCCGCGGCGGGCGCCGGCGCCGGGTCGCCGCCGTGGCCGTGGTGGCTCACCGTGGAGTGGGCTGCGCCTGCCGCGATCCTCTGCTCCGTGGGCGCCGCCGCCGACTTCGCCGCACCCGCCCCGGCCGCGGCGGACCCGTACACCACGTCCGAGCAGCTGTAGAACGCCTCCGGGCTGTCGTCGCGCTGCCAGACCTTGTAGATGATGTGGCGTCCGGTGCGGGCCGGCAGCGTACCGGTGAAGTTGTAGTAGCCGTCCGTCGCGGTCCGCGGGGTCTGGTACGTGGCCACGGGCGTGTTGTCCAGGTCGGACCACTTCAGCGGCTTCGTCGGGTCGAAGCCCTCCTTCGTGATGTACACCGTCATCGTGCCCGAATGGGCCGCCGTCACGCGGAACTTGAAGGGGAACTGTCCGGCCGAGACGCTGGTGGACGGCCAGTCGGTACGGGCCCAGTCCAGCGCCCGGTACTTGTCCCGGTTGGCCGAGCACAGCTTGCCGTCGGGGATGAGCTGGCGGGACTGGCCGTTGGCGTTGGCGATGTTGACTTCGTTCCAGTCGTACAGCGGCTGGGTGCCGGAGTCCGCGACGAGGTCCTTGCACACCTGCGAGACCGGATGCTCCGGGCCCTCGGCGTAGCAGGCGGCGACGCGGCTGACCGGGTTGAACATGGCTCCGTGCGCGGAAGCGGGGGCGGGGGCCAGGGCGAGGAACGTCAGGGAGGTCGCCCCGAGGACACCCAGGGACGCTGCGGTACGCCGAGTGGACATGCGAGTGCTCCTTGATTGTGGGGAGGCGGGGCGGCCATGGCGAAGCGCGGGCGCGCCAAGTCGCCCTCTGGTAGCGGTACTTGGCAGACTGGCATTGGTCTGGACCAAGCCGCAAGAGGTCTACGCCGACCTGTTCGCCCGGTCGCGGAGCCCCCCGGGCCCGTACCCCGGGCCCCGCCGCGCCGCGCCGGGCTCCCCAGGCGCTGTGCCTCGGGAGGGGAGCCCGGCGCCGGGCGCCGCGTCAGCGGGTTTCGTCGGGAGCGAGTGTCACCACCGCGCTGAAGACCCGCCGTTCCCGCTGATGGGCGTCGATCCGTACGCGCGGACGTCCCTGGAGGTCAGGGCTCAGGCGGGTGCCGGCGAGCAGGCAGGGTGCGTCGAACTCGACGTACCCGTCGAAGGTGGTGTCGAAGGCCACCGGCGTCGCGGGTGCCGCGAAGCAGGCCCGGGCCGCCTGGCTTACCGCCTCCAGGAGCACCATGCCGGGAATGTGGTCGTGAGGGTGGTCGTAGAGGACGGAGTGGCCGGTGTCGACCCGCAGCCGCCACCGGTCCGTCGCGCCGGTGGGGGACAGCACGACATCCCGGGTGTGGGTGCGCCCCACGCGTCCGGGAGCGACGGCGGACGTGGGTGGGGCGGCCCGCAGGAAGGCGGTGCGATCGGCGTAGGGGCCGCGGAGCCGGTTGTAGATGCTGGTCGGGTGGGCGCTGTAGTGGACCTCGGCGGACCCCGCGTACACGCCGTCCATGGTGCCCTGTACGTGTGCGGTCAGCTGGACCGAGCCCAACCGGCGGCGCTTGATCGCCGAGTGGACGATCCGCAGGTCGAGCGTGGCCGGCCGCCGCGTGGTCCGCAGCGCTTCGGGGACCACGGCCAGATTCAGATACGTCCAGCCCAGGTGGTAGTCCATGGGTATGCCGAGTGCGGTGTGGCAGGACACGGCGAGCGCCTGACGCACGCTCTCGGTGAAGAGCAGGGGACTGTGCGCGTGCGGCGTGGGCGTGTAGAAGGCGTGTGCCCGTGGCCACGCGACGGTGACGGTCTGCTCGCTGTCGCACAGGTGCAGGCAGTCGACGACGAAGACCTCCGACAGGTCCCGCTTGCCGACACACTCTTTCAGCGCGCTGCGGGTGCGGACTTGCGGCGATGCGGATGTGATCGACGGTGCTTCACCAGTGCATGGTGCTTCCGCGGTGTTGTGAGACACGGTGCTACTCCCCCTGAGTTGCTTCGATCTTGACGGGCACGGGTTGGACGCCGGGCATGATCAAGGAATAAAATAGTGTCTGTTGTTTTTTTTGTCGAGCATTATTGGAGGAGGCGGGATGGCCCAGCGAGCCGTGAAGCAGGAACGTGCGGTACGAACGAGGGAGGCGCTCGTCCAGGCGGCGGCGGAGGTCTTCGGCGAGCTCGGGTTCGCCGGCGCGAGCGTCTCGAAGATCGCCGACAGGGCGGGTCTCACGCTCGGCGCGATGTACTTCCACTTCAAGTCGAAGGAGGAGCTCGCCCGGGAGATCGTGCTCGCCCAGCCCGGCAGGGTCCGGCCCGAGCAGCGGTCCGAGGGGTTGCAGCATGCCATCGACATCACGCTGACCTGGGCGTACGGGCTCGCCGAGGACCCCGTGCTGTTCGCGGGGGCACGCCTGGTGCTGGAACAGGAGCAGTTCAACGTCCCCGAGGAGAACTCGCACCGGCAGTGGACGGACATCATCGCCTCGGACCTCCGCGTCGCGCAGACTGGGCGGGAGGTGCGCAAAGCGGTCGACGTGGAGGCTGCGGCACGGCTGATCGTCAACGCCTGTACCGGCGCTCAGATGCATTCGTCCATAGAGTCGGGCCGCGCCGACCTGCCGCAGCGCATCGAGGAGATGTGGCGGATCGTGCTGCCGTCGATCGCGGTGCCGAGCGCCGTGGCGCGTCTCGAGTTCGGGCACGCGCGGGGCAGGCGGGACTGAGGGGACTGAGGGGTGGGCCGTCCGGGGCCGAGTGCCGCCTCGGGCGGTCCGGGGGCCCGGGGGCCCGGGGGCCCGGGGGCCTGGGGTCGCCGCCCTGGACGGCCCGAGGGCCTGGGGCGGGCGAGTGCTTGGCGTGATCAATGCACGTGAACGAGTGGGGGGACGAACATGGGGATGTCCGAGGGCAGAGACACAGCGGAGCTCGGTGGCAGGACGGTGATGGTGACCGGGGCCTCCAGCGGTATCGGTGCGGCGGCCGCGCGGCTGTTCGCGGCGCGGGGGGCGAACGTCGTTCTCATGGCCCGGCGTGCGGACCGGCTGCGGGAGCTTGCCGCCGCCATAGCCGCGGAAGGCGGAACGGCGGTGCCCGTGCCGGGAGATGTGACCGTGCCCGCGGACGTCGAGCGGTCCGTGTCCACCGCGGTGGACACGTTCGGCTCGCTGGACGCGGCGTTCAACAACGCGGGCTGGGGCACGATGTCCACGCCCCTGCACGAGCTGGCCGACGATGTCTACGACCGGATCATGGACGTCAACGTACGGGGCGTGTGGAACTGCCTGCGCCACCAGGTGCCCGTGATGCTCGCCCAGGGCAGGGGCGGGGCGATCGTCAACACCTGTAGTACAGCAGGCCAGTTCGCCACCGGCGCCGTGGCGCCCTATGTGGCGGCCAAGCACGCTGTCCTCGGGCTGACCCGCGCCGCCGCGGCCGAGTACGGCGACCGGGACATCCGGGTCAACGCGCTGATGGTCGGCGTCACGCGCACCGAACTCATCGAGCAGGCGCTGCGGGAGGTGCCCGAACTGGAGAAGGGCGCCGTCGCACGGGCGGTCCAGAAGCGCCTCGCCGCACCGGAGGAGATCGCGCGGGTGGCGGTCTGGCTCTGCGGCCCCGAGGCATCGTTCATGACCGGAGCGGCGGTTCCGGTGGACGGCGGGTGCAGCGCCGTATGAACGCCGCCGGGCCGCAGGATGCCGCCGGGCCGTAGGACGCCGCCGGGCCGTAGGACGCCGTCGGGCCGTAGGACGCCGACAGGTGTGACGCTGTGCCCCACACGGCGGAATCCACGCGTGCAGAGGGGCGGTTCGCAGCTGGGCGGTACTACGCACGACGCACGACTCGCTCAAGCCTGCGGCGGCCACTCCACCGACGGGAGGAGCGTCTCCCACATCCGGGTGAACAGCTCCGACACGCTGCCCGCCCGGGCCGCGGGTGCGTGCTCGCGGTGTTGCGCGCGCACGGTCACCTCTGCCCCGTGCACCAGGTAGACGAGGAGCGCAAGAACGAGTGAGGGGCCGGTTGGGGCGCCCGGTGGAGGGCCGGGTGCCCCGGCCAGCTCGTCCTGAACGGCGGTCGACCATGTGGCACTCCACCGGTGTGCGTAGGCGTCGCGGTCCTGGTCCAGACGTGCCGCCGCCCGCACGGTGACGTCGTTCTCCAGACATCGCACCACCGCCCCCGCCATGGCGATGGCGGTCCGCAGCGGGCCCGCCCGGTGATCCACCTGCTCCATGGCGTGGCGTGTCGCCGCCACCCCGTGCGCGTGTACGGCGTCGGCCAGCGCCGCCTTCGTCGTGAAGTGGAAGGTCACGGCGCCCGTCGAGGTGCCCGCGGCCCTGCCGATGCCGGCCAGGGACGCGGCGGCGTACCCGATCTGGTCGAACTCCAGGGCCGCGGCATGGATCAGGGCCTGCCGTGTGCGTGCAGCTCGTTCCTGCATCCCGTTGACCTTCCGTCGGACAGGCACATCAGTGTGCGTCGCGTTCTGTGGAGCTGACCCGCCCGCACATCGGGACGAGGACACGCGCCCTTTGCGGTGCCCGGCTGCGGTGCCCGAGCGGCGGTGCCCGGCTGCGGTGCCCGAGCGGAGGCGAACCCAAGGCCGGGCAAAGTTTCGCGGGGTTCGGTAGTCCGCCCCGGTGGTCCCAGAGCCGTCCCCAGCTGCGGCGGGACTGCGACCCAGGGTATGCCGAGACGTCCGGGGAACAAAAAAAAGGTAGCGATCACTATGTTATATGTCTGGAAGTGATCGTGGCATCGAAACCCCGAGGTATCGCCCGCCACGATCGCGCAGATCCAGACGCACGGGCGCAACCCTGCCCCGGGCCGGGTGCGTACGACGTGCCCAACGTGGCCGGCGCGCCCCGCGGGGCCTTGCTTCCGGGGTGGGCCCAGGGCTGTCGTGCGGGCAGCCCGGAGGAGGGTCCATGTGCTCGCGCTCATCCCATCGGTTCACAGCAAACCGGCTGCGGACGAGCATAACTGACGTTCCATCACCTACGTCCGCGTTGGCTCGGACGGTGTGAGTCGGCCTGCGTCGTCGGCGGAGTGGAGCCGTCCCATCCGGGCCGGAGGGGGTGAGGTCCCGACTCTGCCGCCGCGCCCCCGCCGGCAGCCGTCGGCGCGGCGGCGCGGTGGTTTCCGTGCCCCTGTCGGCGGGCGGCTGCCCGGGAGTTGAGGCGTATCGGGGCAGCGCAGGCGGGGTCCCGGAGGGCGCACGGAGGGGTGTTCGCAGGAGTGGGGTTTCAAAAAAACAAAAAGGCAACTATTATTTATCTCGTACGGAGGGGGAGAGATGACTCTGGGGGGACACGTCGCATGGCTTGGCCGACGGGACGCGGCGGATTCCGCCGGTCCGCAGCTCAGTACCGTCACCGAGGCGCTCAAGGTCCGCGTACTGGTGGTCGAGGGTGACGCCGCCGCGGCGGAGGAGCGCCTGCGCTACCTGCGCCGGCACGGCTACTCCGCGACCAGTGTCGAGACCGGGGAGGAGGCGTTGCGCGTGCACCAGCACGCGGATCTGGTCGTGCTCGACCTCGACCTTCCCGATATCGACGGCCTGGAGGTGTGCCGGGCGATCCGGGAGGCGGGGGACAAACCCGTCATCACCGTCACCGCCCGCGACACCGAACTGGACCGTGTCCTCGCCCTCCAGGCCGGCGCGGACGACTGCGTCCTCGCCTCGTGCGGTGTGCGCGAGATGACGGCGCGCATCGAGGCCGTGTTGCGCCGCGCCCACGCCCGGCCGGAGCCGACCCGGAGCATCTCCATAGGCCCGCTCCAGCTGGACGGCAAAACCCGTGAAGTCCGCCTGCACGGTGGGCGGGTGAGCCTGACAGGCAAGGAGTTCGAGCTGCTGCACATCCTGGCCGCGGACCCCGAGAACGTCATATCCCGGAAGGAGCTGATGGACAGAGTGTGGGACACCAGCTGGGCGGACTCCAGCCGCACCATAGACACACACGTGAGCAGCTTGCGCGCGAAGCTCGGCGCCAGCAGCTGGGTCATCACCATCCGCGGGGTCGGTTACCGGATGGGCCACGGATGAGCCCGCGCACCCCTGAGCCGGACCGCGTCAGCCTCGGCGCCGGGCGGCCTTCACCGGGCCGATGCCACCCGATGGCGCCGCTGTCACCGAGGGGACCCGCTGTCACCGATGGCTCCGATGTCGCGTCCCATCTGCTCGATGAGCTGGGCGATGCGCTCTTCGTCGCGCCGGTAGTGCGTCCACTTCCCGACCCGTGCGGAGCGGACGAGGCCGGCACGTTCGAGCACCGCCATGTAGGCGGAGACGGTGGACTGTGCCAGTCCGGTCTTGGCCTGGATGTGGCTGACGCAGACGCCGACTTCGTTGACGGGAAAGTGCTGTTCGGGGGCGCGCAGCCACTGCAGCACCTGGAGGCGCACAGGATGTGCGAGCGCCTTCAGGGGATCGACCAGGGCCGTGGGGTCCTCGGTCGCGGGCGTGTCGTGTGTCGTCATGGGACCTCCTCAGGCGGGCGCGGGGCCGGTTCTATGCATCGAGGTTAGGCGATACGTTACGCCGTCGTCGACCGCGCGCCCAGGGCGAGCCGCGGGCCAGCCGCGGGCTTGACACCTCACATCGTAATACTGCGATACTTCGATTTATTCTGATCCGGCACGGCACGGCACGGTCCCGTACCGCCTGCCACTGCAACGAAGGGTTTTTCACATGCCTATCGGGCTCATTGCCCTGGCACTCGGAGGCTTCGGAATCGGCCTCACCGAGTTCGGGATCGTAGGTCTGCTGCCCGAGGTGGCAGCCGACTTCGACGTCTCCGAGGCGGTCGCCGGTTACCTGGTGTCCGGCTACGCGCTGAGTGTCGCGATCGGCGCGGTCGGACTGACCGCCGCGATCGCCCGTTTCGACCGCAAGAAGTCCCTGGCCGGCCTCATGCTGCTGTTCATCGTGGGCAACCTGATCTCGGCCGTCGCACCCACCTACTCGCTGCTGATGGCCGGCCGCGTCGTCGCGGCCCTGTGCCACGGCGCGTTCTTCGGTGTCGGCGCGGTCGTCGCCTCCGACATGGTCGCCGAGAACAAGAAGGCCAGCGCCATCGCGCTCATGTTCGGCGGCCTCACCGCGGCCAATGTGCTCGGCGTGCCGCTGGGCACGTTCGTCGGCCAGCAGTTCGGCTGGCGCTCGACGTTCTGGGCCATCACGGTCATCGGCGTCATCGCGCTGATCGGCATTCAGGCCCTGGTGCCGCAGACCACGTCCGTCGGGTCGAGCCTGCGCGGGGAGCTCGCGGTCTTCCGCCGCGGTCAGGTCTGGGTCTCGCTCGCGCTCAGCGTCCTCGCCTTCGGTGCCGTGATCGGCGCCTACACCTACATCGCCTTCACGCTCACCGACGTCACCGGGTTCGCCACCGGCACCGTGCCGTGGCTGCTCGTCGTGTTCGGTGTGGGAACGTTCATCGGCAACTTCGTCGGCGGCAAGGCTGCCGACAGGTCCCTCAACGCCGCGCTGGCCGGCATCATGGCCGTCCTCACCGTGGTCCTCGTGGTCTTCGCCCTCACCGCGGAGAACAAGATCGCCACGATCGTCTCCCTGCTCCTGATGGGCACCATCGGCCTCTCGGCGGCGCCCGGCCTGATGGTCCGGATCATGAAGTACGCCGACGACGCGCCCACCATGGCCGCGGGTGCCAACGTGGCCGCCTTCAACGTCGGAAACGCGCTCGGTGCCTGGATCGGCGGCCTGACCATCGCCGCCGGGTTCGGCTTCGTGTCCCCTCTGTGGGTCGGCGCCGGCCTGGCCGTCGCTGCCCTCCTCGTCGCTCTCACCGGGGGCTCCCTGAGCACCCGCGCCGCTTCGTCCAAGGTGATTTCGGGCAGCGCCGTCTCTCCGGCGCAGAAGGTCGAGACCGTCGTCTGACAAAAGGTCAGGGGAGGGGTCTCCTGCCATTCTCCTATCAGGGTCAAGAGGGCTTCAACGCCCTCTTGACCCTGCTTTCATGTCTGGGCGAAAACCGGCCTGGCCACCGGTCTGACCTGCATGTTTGACGAGCCTCTGACATTGTCGGACGTTTCTTGAAAACTTCATCGCCGACCTTGCGGAGATGTGAAGAAGCCTGTATTGGAATGCATTGAATCAGGCAGGGCGATTGGACAGAATTCTTCTGGCTGGCCGATCAGGAAATCGGTCGCATTACCGGAAGAACTTTCTGCGGGAATGCAATCCGCGCCCAATGGCGAGCGCGTGACGCACCGCGACGGAGCGACGGAATCGGCCGTCGCCGCACAGTCCAACGCGAGAAGGCGATGCACGTGTCCAGCTTCATCTCCCCCGCCCAGGCCCCCGCCCAGGCCCCCGCCCAGGCCCCCGCCCAGGCCCCCGTCCAAGCCCCCGTCCAGGCCCCCGCCCCGGCCCCCGTCCAGCCGGCCCCGGTCACCACCCGCCGCGCCGCACCCTTCGAGGGTCTCCTCAGCACCAAGGACCGCATACGCGTGGCCGGATTCTTCCCGGGTCTGGGAAGCCGGGCCTCCTACCGGGACCTCGGCCGGGACCTCCTCGACTCCGGCATCCCCGAGATCACCGACATCTACCAGGAGGCCGCCCGGGCCCTCGGCTTCCCCTCCCGGCCCGACCTGCTCCTCGCGGCATCCGAGAACCTTCCCGAGGGGAAGCTGGAACGACAGGGCTTCATCGGGGCCGCCCTGCTGGTGCACAGCCTGGTCCTCGACGCCTACCTGCGCGACCGGGCCGAGCAGAACGGGACGCCGCTCAGCTTCGTCGCCTACACGGGCGAGAGCTTCGGCATCCTGACGGCCGCGGTGGCCAGTGGCGCGCTGTCCGTCTTCGACGGCGTGAAGATCGCCCAGGCGTTCACCCCGCTCATGCTGCTGGCGGCCGGCGGCCGCAGCAGCGACGAGACCTTCGCCCGGAACATCGCCTGCTACCTGCCGGAATCCGTCCGGCACACCCCTCTCGTGCCGGAACCTTTCCACGTGGTCGCGGTGAAGGCGTCGAGCCGGGACGCCCTCGAGTCGGCCCTGGCCGCGGTGCGCGGCACCTACCCGGTCGAGGACGCCGAACTGCACAAGGCGTACTCCCCGACGCAGGCCAACGTCTACATCCGCTCCGGAATCAAGACGGCGTTCGACCGGTTCATCGCCGGCGTCCCGGACGTGGCCACCCGGGAACTCAAGGACCCGACCGTCTTCCTCGCGCACTCCGCACGGATGCGGCCCGCCCGCCAGGCCCTGGAGCAGTTCCTCCGGATGCAGCGGATCCGGTTCGCCGAGCCCCGCGTACCCGTGGTCTCCAACCACGACAAGTCCCTGCTCACCACCGCGGACGGTGTCCGCCGGGGCATCCTGGCCATGACCGACGAGGTCATGGCATCACGGGACACCTGCGCGACCCTCGACAGCCTCGATGTGGAGATGGTCCTGGAACTGGGGCTCGGCAACAAGTCCGCGGACCTGCTCAAGGACAACAAGATCGCCGCCCCCGTCCTGGCCTACACGGGAGAACCCGCGGACACCGACGCCTTCCTGCACGCCCTGGGCGTGGCGGACGACCTGATGACGCGGCTGGAAAAGCTGTACACCACCGGCGACCGGCTGGAGAGCGGCGACTACGACGTCCTTCGCGAGCTCTTCCGGCTCGCCGCCGCCGGCGAGGACTGGGACGACTACTACTCCCGCACACTCGGCCGCGTCGTCATGGCGGAGATGCTCTGCCCCGACCGTGAAGGCACGGACTCCTTCCACGAGTTGCTGGAAATCTTCCAGCACACCCGCAACTACCGGCAGGACATCGCCGTCCACCGGGGCGAACTCGTCACCAAGGCCCGCCTGAAGAAGCGGATCACGACCGAGGACCCCGCGCTCCTCGGCAAGGCGTATGCCGAACTCCACGTCATCGACCGTGCGGGCGGTGAAGAGGTGAGGACGGTCGACACCTGCCGCCCCGAGGTCGTCGTCTTCCACTTCGACGCCCTGGTCGGCCTCGACGACGAGGAACTGGCCATCAGGACCGAGCTGCTCCTCAGCACCCAGCCGGCGGCGCTCCAGGCGTACAACCAGATGCTCAAGAGCTTGCGCGGGAGCAGGGAGCGCGTTCCGCCGGTGGACCACCGCATCGTCTACCAGTACCTGCTCTTCCACACGCTGGCGCGGAACCGGCCGGCGCTGTTCACCCAGAGCGACTACTACCTGGAGGGCAGCGACGCGCTCGGCTGGCTGGTCGCGCTGGCCGTCTCCGGCGCGATCTCCCTCGCCGACGCCGTAGCGCTGTCCGCGGCGCGGCTGCGTGACGACGCCGTGGCGCTGGTGGTGCAGAGCCTCACCGGCGCCGTGATTCCCGTCGTGTCGCCCGAGGGCGTGCCCATCCAGTCGAAGAAGGACCTGGAGGACGCCACCCGCGCCGTGCTCCGTGGCCGCACCCTGAACACCGAGTCGCGCACGATCCACCTCAACGGCAACTGCCGGATCATCGCCCTCGGTTCGGACCTCGACGGCACCAGCGTCGACGCCGGCCCGTACCACTGGGACGCGATCGCCGTCGTGGAACCGGCCGAGGCCTGGCACAAGCGGCTCAACCCGGCCCTCGACGCCTTCGAATACGCCTGTGTCCTCGCCCTGACCGGCGAGAACGAACGCGTCCTGGACAACGCCCAGAGCCGCAAGGTCCTCTCCAGCACGGTCTACGCCTACGTCAACCCGAGGGAGGCGATCGTCAACTTCGGCAAGGGCGGCAGCGAATCCATGACGATCTTCGTCAGGAAGCCGGGCGAGGACCGCGTCACGGTACGCAAGATCCTCAGCGAAGCCCTGACGACCGCGCGGTGGAACCCGGACGGGGACGGCGTGATGCTGCCGCCGTTCGCGAAGGCCAAGAAGCAGGCCGAATACCTCCAGTCGCTGCCCGCCCCGGTGCGTGACCACTTCCCCGAAGCCTTCACCACCCTGGAACGCGAGGTCCCCGTCCCGCCCCATCTGCAGCGCGACGGCCGCACGACCCAGCGGGAGGTCATCTACGAGATGAGCTATGTGCCGGGCGACGAGGTCAGCCGGTTCGTGGAGAAACAGACACCGCCGCCCGCGGTCGTCGCCCGCCTCTACGAGCAGATCATCCGCGTACTGAACGAGAACGTGCACAGCGTGGGACGCGTCCTGGCGCCGGGCGAGACCCTGAACACCTCGTACTTCAAGAAGATCGAGGACCGCCTGGACCTGTGCCGCCGCACCGCGCCGGGGACCTTCAACGAGCATCTCCTCGACAGTGAGCGGATCGTCATCAACGGCGTGTCCTACCTCAACTCGGCCGCCGTACTGGAGCGGTTGAGGGCGGCCCCGGACTTCCTGGAGATCCTCGAACCGGCCTTCCACTCGCTCGTCATGGGCGACACGAACACCGAGAACGTCAAGATCAGCGACAGTGAGCCGCTGCGGTACGCCCAGAGACTCATCGAAGCGGGTGCGCCGCAGACGGAGATCGACGCGGCACTCGACGCCATCACGCCCGCCACGCTGGGCATCAAGTTCCTCGATCCCCGGGCGATCGGCTACAAGAGCGACGGCAGGGAGACCCGCGACGACGCGATGTACGACAACAAGCCCTGGCACAACTCCATCGGCCACTACGACGAGATCCACTTCGAGCAGTTCACGCTGACCGCCGACGTCGGCGAGGGCCGGACTCCCGCGATCGACATCGCGTTCCTGGCCGACAACCCGTACCAGAAGGCCTACCGCGTACGCGACGTGACCCACCACGCGGGCACGGTGGACACCGCTGCCCCCCGGGGCATGGAGGACTACTTCGCTCCCGTGATGACGGCCGCGCTCGGTCTCGACGACCCCGACTCGGCCTACCTGAGGGACGACCCGCACTGGCTGGTCCGCTTCGTGTTCATGATGGGGCAGCACTTCACCGCCATGCCTCCCTTCCACTTCCAGAAGGAACTGGACGGCACGCTCCTGGACACCTACCAGACCCAGCGCCGCCCCGTCGCGATCTACTGCGAAGGCATCAAGTGGCTGAACTGGGCCCTGCAGATGCTGGAGGGCACCAGGACCGAGTTCCTCGGCCTCAAGACGCCCCGGCTGCGCCGCCCGCTCGACTGACGGCCCGCACCGCACCCTCCCCCGGGCCTGCCCGCCGGCCCCGGCAGTGCGCCCCGCGCCGCCCGGGCCGGCACCCCACCTCCCCCGCCACAGAGAGCTGTCCCCCATGACGTCCGCTGTCCACTCCGTCCCGGTGAGCGGCCTGAGCCACCTGACGAACGAAACCCGCATGATCGCCACGCCGTGGAGCCGCATGGTGCGCGGCATCGGCCTGGGTCAGTACCCCGTCGCCTACGATCCCGACGCAGCCGAGCGGATCCGCCGGACGTTCGCGCTGCTCACGGCCAAGGGCCTGGAGAGCGACGCCTACACCAGGTTCTCCCGCCTCCTGGCCGACTTCGTCCTGGCCGCCGCCGACCCGGAGCGTTCCCTGAGCCGCCCCGACCTGGCAGCCGGCCTGGCCCCGGTCCTCGCGGCCGTCCGCGCGCAGCGGAATCCGTACTTCCGGCTCATGGCCGGCTGCATCCTGATGGACGCCTTCGCCAAACTGGGCCTGGACACGGGCCTGCTGATCACCCCGGAAACAGACTTCCCCGCGGAGATCCTCGCCGTCGCCGACTCCATCGAGCCGGACCAGATCAAGGACGAGAACGCCGGGCGCCACGGCCAGTACGAGAAGCTGTCCGCCTACTCCGCGGTCTTCCTCGCACTCGGCCAACTCGGCCTCCAGGAAAGGCTGGTGACCGGAGCCCGCAACTACGTACGCGAGGCGCTGGCCCTGCTGGAGCAGATCCCGGCGCCGTTCTTCCGCGGCCGCGGCGGCGCCGTCCTCCTGTCGGTGACATGCCTGATCGGCTACGAACGGTTCATCCGGGACGAAGGCCGCGACCATGTGAAGGAAGTCCTCGACCACCTCGACCGCGCGGACGAGCTGGATGCCGCCCCGGCCTTTCCGCAGCCCATGTCGGAGAGCTTCCCGAAGATCTATCCGCTCCTGACCATGCTGAACGCCATCGCGATGAGCAGCCGGCCGCAGGAGTACCTCATGTACGGCCGGGACCGGCTGGCCGAGGCCCGGGAGTTGATGCAGCGCATCACCCCGGTCGAGCGCACCCACATGGGGCTGTACTACATCATCGCCCTGCACAACCTCGACCGTCTCGACGAGCAGGTGCCGCAACGGGACGCGCTCATCGAGGACATCGTCGGCGCGTGGGCGCACATCGACCCCGGAGCGAACTACTTCCTCAACGGGATCGCGTACGCCTACATCATCCAGACGGCCATGCTCACCGGCCGGATGGACCTGATCGGCGACGACGTGCTCGACCGGCTCGTGGACTGCTTCCCCGACCTGAACCGCACCGACGACGACCGGGTCAACCGCCCCTATCCGTTCGCCTACACGCTCAACGTGCTCGGCGAGATCGGCTGCTCCCAGCTCCTGTTCGAGCCCAGGGACGCCTATGACGGAGCCACCCCCGTCGCCTGGGTCGTCGACCAGCTCTCCGAGGGAGGCCGCGAGGAGCCCCGCCTGTACATGCTCAACCACGCGCTCATCGGATACGCCCTTCGCATGCGCGGACCCGCACGCAACGAAACGCCCCTGACCAGGGGTTTCCGTTTCGGCAGGACGTCCGAGCGGGTCGTCTGAGCGCCAGGTGACGCGGCGTCGGCGCGGCGGAGGGCGGGGCGGCGGCGGGCGGCGCGGCGGAGGGCGGGGCGGCGGCGGGCGGCGCGGCGGCGACGGATGGGGAGGAGGTGTATGCGGCGCATGGGGAGGTGGCGGCCTCGGCACACCGGGAGGAGGCCGCCCGGGCGCCCCGGAAGCAGGCGGACAGGCGCCCGCGGACCCCGGGGCCGTCCGTCTCCGCGAAGTGAACGGGCTCGGCGCCCGGGACCCGGGACGCCCGGCCCACCAGGGCGGACAGTAGAGTGCGGCCCGTCCCCCCGGGCCGCGTCCGAGCCCCCCAACGCACACCCCGAGGTACGCACACCGTGAACCCCGCTCCCGCAGCACCCCGCCCCGACGTCACCGTCGTCGGCATCGGGGCCGACGGGTGGGGTGGGCTCGCGGACACGGCGCGCGGGGTGCTCGCCGGGGCCGAGGTGATCGTCGGCGGGGCCCGGCAGCTCGCGTTGCTGCCCGCCGAGTGCGGCGGCGAGCGCCTCGCCTGGCCGACCCCGCTGCGCCCCGCCGTACCCGGGCTGATCGAAGCCCACCTCGGGCGCCGGATCGCCGTTCTGGCCAGCGGTGACCCCATGTTCTACGGGATCGGGCGCACCCTCACCGAGGTGCTGGGCGCCCCGCCCCGCGTGCTGCCGCACCCCTCCTCCCTCTCCTACGCCTGCGCCCGGCTCGGCTGGCCCGTCGAGGAGACCGAGGTCGTCACGCTCGTCGGCAGGCCGTCGGCCCGGCTGGCGGCGGTGCTGCACGAGGGGCGCCGGGTCCTCGTACTGAGCGCCGACGCCCGCACCCCGGCCGAGGTCGCGGCTCTGCTGTGCGACCGCGGGTTCGGGCCCAGCCGGATGCGGGTCCTCGAACAGCTCGGGTCCGAGCGCGAGACCGTCGTCGAGGGGAGCGTCGAGGGGAGCGCCGAGCGGTGGGACGCCGCACCCGGCGACGCGCTCAACGTCGTCGCCGTCGAGTGCCGCCGCGCCCCCGGCGCCCTCCGGCTCGGCGCCGTACCGGGACTGCCCGACTCCGCGTACGAGCACGACGGCCAGCTCACCAAGCGCCACGTCCGCGCCGCCACGCTCGGCGCGCTCGCGCCCGCGCCCGGCGAGACACTCTGGGACATCGGCGGCGGATCCGGTTCGATCGCGGTCGAGTGGATGCGCACGCACCCGTCCTGCCGGGCCGTCAGCGTCGAGCGGGACCCGGTGCGGGCCGAGCGGATCGGGCGCAACGCGGAACGGCTCGGTGTGCCGGGGCTGAAGGTCGTCACCGGAGCAGCGCCGGGCGTACTGGCCCAACTCGACTGTCCCCAGGCCGTGTTCATCGGCGGCGGGCTCACCGCTCCGGGGTTGCTCGACGCGTGCTGGGAGGCGCTCGCGCCGGGCGGGCGCCTCGTCGCCAACACCGTCACCCTTGAATCCGAGGCGCTGCTCGCCGAGTGGTACCGGCGCCACGGCGGCGAACTCGTCCGGCTCGCGGTCGCGCACGCCGTGCCGGTCGGCGGCTTCACGGGCTGGCGTCAGGCCATGCCGGTCACCCAGTGGGCCGTCGTCAAACCCGGTCCGCCGCCGTCGCCCGGATCCGTCAACACCCCTTCAGGAGCAGCCACATGACCGTGTACTTCATCGGCGCGGGGCCCGGCGCCGCCGACCTGATCACGGTGCGCGGCGCCCGTACGCTCGCCTCCTGCCAGGTGTGTCTGTACGCGGGCAGCCTGGTGCCGCGCGAACTCCTCGCGCAGTGCCCGGACGGCGCCCGGCTCGTGGACACCGCGCGGCTCAACCTGGATGAGATCACTGGGGAGTTGGTAAGCGCCCACGAGGCGGGACTCGACGTGGCGCGGCTGCACTCCGGTGACCCGTCGGTGTTCAGCGCCGTCGCCGAACAGATGCGGCGGCTCGACGCGGCGGGGGTGCCGTACGAGGTGGTGCCGGGGGTGCCGGCGTTCGCGGCGGCCGCCGCCGCGCTGAAGCGGGAGCTCACCGTGCCCACGGTGGGCCAGACGGTGATCCTGACGCGCATCGCGCAGCGCGCCACGGCGATGCCCGAGGGCGAGGATCTGGCGACGCTGGGGCGCAGCGGTGCACTGCTCGTCCTGCACCTGGCGGCGGGGTACGTCGACCGGGTCGTGGAGGAGCTGCTGCCGCACTACGGCCCGGACTGCCCCACCGCGGTGGTGGCCTTCGCGTCCCGGCCGGAGGAGCTGGTGCTGCGCGGGACGCTCTCGGACATCGCGGGGCAGGTCAAGGGCGCGGGTGTGGTGCGTACGGCGGTGATTTTGGTGGGGCGGGTGCTGGGGGCTTCCGGCTTCCGGGACAGCCACCTGTACTCGGCAGAACGCTGCCGAGACTGAACCACCCGCGCTGCGCGCAGCCGGGCCTGAGCATCGCCCCGGGCCCACGGCACCCCCTCGGCCGCTAGCCACGCCGGGCCTCTCGCGCAGGTCCCCGCGCCCCCAACCCGCTTTCGGGTGCGGACCGGTGGAGGCACCCGCGCCCTTCCGCGCGCCCCTGCAGGGCACCCGGTGCCTCCTGTACGGGCCCCGGGGGGCCGGGCCGGCGCTAGCGCGTTGGGGTGCTGCGGCCCACCACCCGGCCCGCTCGGTCGATGCACAGGACGTCCACCGTCACCGGCGCACCCCGCAGGACCGCGAGTGCCTCGTCGCGGGCGCGGGATGCGACCAGGTTGCCCAGGGGGACCGACGCCGCCTCGCACAGCTGGAGCGCGGCGAGGCCCGTGTTGGCTTCGGCCACCTCCGCGGCCAGCGATGCGCTCGCGCCGCCCTCGCGGGCCAGGGTCGCCAGGAACGCCTTGTCCACCTGGGAGCGGGCCGAGTGGAGGTCCAGGTGGCCCGCGGCCAGCTTGGAGAGTTTGGCGAAGCCGCCGCAGAGGGTGAGGCGGTCCACCGGGTGACGGCGTATGTACTTGAGGACCGCGCCCGCGAAGTCGCCCATGTCGAGCAGCGCGTCCTGCGGCAGGCCGTGCTCCGCGACCACCGTCCGCTCCGACGTCGAGCCCGTGCAGCCCGCCACATGCGTACGGCCCGCCGCACGCGCCACATCGACCCCGCGGCGGATGGAGTCGATCCACGCCGAGCACGAGTACGGCACCACGATGCCCGTCGTGCCCAGGATGGAGAGGCCGCCCAGGATCCCGAGGCGCGGGTTCCACGTGGAGCGGGCGATCTCGGCGCCGTGGTCGACGGAGATGGTGATCTCCACGTCGCCCGTCGCGCCGTGCCGCCCCGCCACCTCGCTCACGTGGTCCGTCATCATCCGGCGCGGCACCGGGTTGATCGCCGGTTCGCCCACCGCGAGCGGAAGCCCGGGCAGGGTGATCGTGCCCACGCCCTCGCCCGCCCGGAACACCACACCCGAGCCGGCCGGGAGCAGCCGTACCGTCGAGCGGATCAGCGCGCCGTGCGTCACGTCCGGGTCGTCACCCGCGTCCTTCACCACCGCCGCCATCGCGCACCCGGCGGCCAACTCCTCGGCGGCGAGCGCAAACGCGGGGGTCTGGCCGCGCGGCAGCGTGATCGTCACCGGGTCGGGGAAGTCGCCGGTCAGGAGCGCGGTGTACGCCGCCGTCGTGGCCGCCGTCGCACAGGCACCGGTCGTCCAGCCGGGGCGCAGGCCGGTGTGCTTGAGTTGGGCGTCGCGTCCGCCCGCCATCTCATGCTTGCCCTGCGCCTCGCCCCCGCCCGCCACCACACTCTCGCCCTGCGCCTCGCGTCCCCCCGCCGCCCCACGCCCGCCCTTCGCCTCACTCATGACCTTCGGCCTCACTCACGAACGGAACCGGATCCTGTGCACATCTTGATTCTGGGGGGTACGGGCGAGGCCCGTCGGCTCGCGGGGCTGCTGCACGACGCCGGGGCCGGCGGCGTACGCGTGACCAGTTCACTCGCGGGCCGGGTCGCCGAACCCCGGCTGCCGCCGGGCGAGGTCCGTGTCGGCGGGTTCGGCGGCGCCGACGGGCTCGCCGCGTGGCTGCGTACACACGCGGTGGACGCGCTCATCGACGCCACCCACCCCTTCGCCCGGACGATCAGTTTCAACGCGGCGGCCGCCGCCACGCAGGCCCATGTTCCCCTGCTCGCGCTGCGCAGGCCCGGCTGGGTCCCCGGCGACGGCGACCGCTGGCACCCGGCCGGCTCCCTCGACGAGGCCGCGGCCCTGCTGCCGGGACTCGGCAGCCGCGTCTTCCTGACCACCGGACGCATGGGCCTCGCCGCCTTCGCCCCCCTCGACGAGGTGTGGTTCCTCATGCGCTCCGTGGACGCGCCCGAGCCGCCCTGTCCGGCCCGGATGGAGGTGCTGCTCGACCGCGGACCGTTCACGCTGGAGGGGGAGCGGGAGGTGCTGCGAAGGCACCGCGTCGACGTGCTCGTCACCAAGGACAGCGGCGGCGCCGCGACCGCGCCCAAGCTGACCGCCGCCCGCGAGGCCGGCATCCCCGTCGTCGTGGTGCGCCGGCCACCCGTCCCGGACGGGGTGGCCGTGGCGGCCACCCCCGAGGAGGCGGCCGCCTGGACGCACCTGCTCACCGCCTGGCGCCGCGCGGGCCGGCCCTCCGGGTAGCGCTGCGCCGGGGCTTGCGCTCCGGTACAGCGCCGCGCGGGGTTCAGCCCTCCGGGTAGCGTCGCGGCGTCCAGACGACCTCCTCGCCGTCGCCGCGCCGTACCGTACGCGTCTGCGAGGAGCCGACCAGCAGGATCGTGCGCATGTCGACCTCGGCCGGGTCCAGGTCGGTCAGGCGCACGACGCGGACGCGCTCGGCGGGGCCGCCCACGTCCCGGGCCACCACGACCGGGGTGTCCGGCGCCCGGTGTTCCAGGAGCAGCTCGCGCGCCTTGGCCACCTGCCAAGTGCGGCTCGCCGAACCGGGGTTGTAGAGCGCGAGGACGAGATCGGCGGAGGCCGCGGCGTGCAGGCGCTCGGCGATGACCTCCCACGGCTTGAGCCGGTCGGAGAGCGAGATCGTCGCGTAGTCGTGGCCGAGCGGGGCGCCCGCGCGGGCGGCGGCCGCGTTGGCGGCGGTCACCCCCGGCAGGACCCGTACGGGAACGTCCGCGTACTCCGGCTGCGAGGCGACCTCCAGGACGGCGGTGGCCATCGCGAAGATGCCCGGGTCACCGCCCGACACCACGGCAACCCGCCTGCCCCGCAAGGCCAGTTGGAGTGCGAACTCGGCGCGCTCCGACTCCACTTTGTTGTCCGAGCCGTGCCGCCGCTGCCCGGGGCGCTCGGGCACCCGGTCCACGTATGTGGTGTAGCCGACGATGTCGTCGGCCGCGGCGAGCGCGCCCCGCGACTCGGGTGTCAGCCAGAGCGGGCCCGCGGGACCGGTGCCGACGACCACGACCTCACCGCGCGCACGCTCCGGCGCGACGGCGTCGACAGCGCTGACCGCGGCGACAGGGCCGACCGCGGCGACAGCGCTGACCGCGGCGACAGGGCCGACCGCGGCGACAGGGCCGACCGCGCCGGTAGGGCTGATCGCGCCGAGATGGCTGACCGCGCCGATACGGCTGGGCAGCACCGCGACGGAGAAGTACGGCACCGAATCGGCCTCGATGTCCGCGAGGTGGCCGGTCCGCTCGCCCGTCATCGTGGCGCGCTCCACATACCGCGCCTCGTCCAGCCGCCCCGAACGCTCAAGAGCCCGGCGCACCTTGGTGAACGTACGCCCCAGCTTCATCACCACCGCCGAGTCGGTGGCGGCCAGGCGCGCGGTCAGCTCCTCCTCCGGCAGCGTGCCGGGCAGGATGGTGAGCACCTCCTCGGCCTCCACCAGCGGCTCACCGAGCCGGGCGGCCGCGGCGCTCACCGAGGTCACCCCGGGGATCACCTCGGTGGGGTAGCGGTGCGCGAGCCGCTTGTGCATGTGCTGGTACGAGCCGTAGAACAGCGGGTCGCCCTCGGCGAGCACGGCGACCGTACGGCCCGCGTCGAGGTGGACGGCGAGCCGCGCCGACGCCTCCTCGTAGAAGTCGTCGAGCGCGCCCCGGTAGCCGCCGGGGTGGTCGGTGGTCTCCACGGTCAGCGGGTAGACCAGCTTCTCCTCGATGTGGTCGGCGCGAATGTGCTGCGCCGCGATCGAGCGCGCTATGGACCGGCCGTGTCGCGCCGAGTGGTACGCCACGACGTCCGCCGCGGCGATCGCCTCCACCGCGCGCACCGTCATCAGGGACGGGTCGCCGGGGCCGAGCCCGACCCCGTAGAGACGGCCCGTCGCGCTGCTGTTCTCGTTCATTCCGCCTCGCTCGCGATCGCGTTGAGTGCGGCGGCGGCGATCGCGCTGCCTCCGCGCCGGCCCCGTACCACCAGGTGCTCCAGGCCCGAAGGGTGCGCGGCGAGCGCGTCCTTGGACTCGGCGGCGCCGATGAATCCGACCGGTACGCCGATGACGGCCGCCGGACGCGGGGCGCCCTCCTCGATCATTTCGAGCAGCCGGAACAGGGCGGTCGGTGCGTTGCCGACGGCCACGACCGCGCCGTCGAGCCGGTCGCGCCACAGCTCAAGGGCGGCGGCGCTGCGCGTGGTGCCCAGTTTCGCCGCGAGGTCGGGCACGGAGGGGTCGTTCAGGGTGCAGATCACCTCGTTGTCGGCGGGCAGCCGCTTGCGGGTCACCCCGCTCGCCACCATCCGCGCGTCGCACAGGATCGGCGCGCCCGCGCGCAGCGCCTCGCGGGCCCGGGCCACGACGGCCGGCGTGTAGCCGAGGTCGCGGGTCAGGTCCGTCATGCCGCAGGCGTGGATCATGCGGACCGCGACCTGGCTCACGTCGGCGGGCAGCCCGGCGAGGTCCGCCTCGGCGCGGATCGTGGCAAAGGACTGGCGGTAGATCTCCGCGCCGTCCTTCTCGTAGTCGAACACTGTGCTCTCGCTCATCTCGTCGTTGTCCCTGTCCCGGTCCCTGTCCCTGTGCGGGGCCCCGGCCCGTACGCTCCCGGCCGGCCGTCGCCCCGCGCACCGGCGACCGCTGACCCCAACCCGCCTTTGTCCAGCGGCACTTGGTGCTCCCGTACGCCCCGTACCGTCACCGTGTAGTCGCCTTCGGCGGTGGCCGTCACGTCCACCCAGTCGCCGTGCGGATGCCCGCAGCGCCGCTCGCACCCCGACCAGTGGACCGGCAGGCCGCCCGTGCCCGGCAGGGCGTCCCGGCGCACG
Source organism: Streptomyces sp. NPDC048361 (assembly GCF_040651795.1). Lineage (NCBI taxonomy): Bacteria > Bacillati > Actinomycetota > Actinomycetes > Kitasatosporales > Streptomycetaceae > Streptomyces > Streptomyces sp. NPDC048361. The sequence goes on along the minus strand of NZ_JBEZKW010000039.1, from coordinate 5,317 downwards.
TCGGCCAGCGCCTTGGCGCACCCGGGGCGGCCGGTGCACGCCCCGACCCCGGCCCACGGGGCGTCGGGGCGGGTGGTGAAGCCGGCGTCGTCGAGTTCGCGCAGGCGGGCGCGGGCGCCGGGCTCGTCGAAGCCGGGGACGACGAACCCGCGCCACGGGGTGATCCTGACCTCGCCGCCGGGGCCGGGGAGCGCCCGGAGCCGCGCGGCGGAGACGCGGCCCAGTACGGGGGCCACGACCAGGGCGTACGTTCCGTCGGGGCTCGCGACGATGCCGGGGGGCGGGGCGGGGGCGGCCTCCTGCGCGTCGTCCGGTACGGGGGCGGGGGTGGCCGGGATGCGCGCGCGAGCCAGGGCGGAGGCGAGGTCGACCTCGTGGCCCGGGGGGAGTTCGTGGACCCGCCAGGCGCCGTTGCCCGCGGCGGTGGCGGTGTCGAGGAAGGCGCGGGCGGCTTCCAGGGCGGCGCGGGGTGCGTCGGCCGCGGCCACGCGCAGCGCGCTCGCCCCGATCCGTACGACGACGGTGTCCTGCTCCTGTGCGAGCAACGTCACATCGGCGCCGAGGCGCGCGACGTCGCCGCGGCCGTCGTCCAGGGCGAACAGGAAGCGGCCGGAGAGAGCGGTCGTCCAGGCCTGGGCGCACAGGAGGGCGTCCAGGGCGTGGAGGCGGGTGCGGATGCCGGTGCCGGTGCCGCCGCCGGTACGGGTGCCGGTGCCGGTGGCGCCGCCGGTGGCCGTGGCGTGGCCGGTGTCGTGGCCTCGGCCGTCGAGGCCTGCCAGGGGCGAGGCGATGATGTTGCGTACGCGCTCGTGGGTCTGGGAGGGCATCAGGCCGGTGTGGCGCAGGAGTTCGGCGAGTGCGTTGGTGTGGGGGGCCGCGATGCCGCGCAGCTCCGCGTTGCCGCGGGAGGTGAGAGTGAGGTGGCCGTCTCCGTACCGCTCGGCGGCGGTGGCCAGCGCCTCGACCTGACGGGCCGTCAAGATGCCGCCGGGCAGGCGGAGTCGGGCGAGGTTGCCGTCGGCAGCGGTGTGCAGCCGCAGGGCTCCGGGGCAGGCGTCGTCGCGGTCCCGTACGACGGGGGTACGCGTGACTGCTCCCGGGGTGCACCCTATGGGGGGTTCGCCCTGGTTGGGGGGTGTTGCGGAGGGGGGCGGCATGGCGGCGAGCATACCCAGGTCGCATCCGCGGGGTGTGGGGTGCGGGGTTGGGTGGCCCTGCCAAGGGCAGCCCACCCAGGGGTGCGGGGAACTGCGCGAGACGGGGGCACGGTCCGCAGCCGACCGACGCTTGTAGGGGCGCGGGGAACTGCGCGGGAAGCGGGCACGGTCCGCAGGTCGGGGTTGGAAGGGGCCCCGTGCGGGCTCGGCCGGGGTGGGGGTGGGGCGGGTCGCTACTATGCAGGCGGCGGGCCAACCGACCCGCCGGCGTCGCCGGCCACGGCGACAGGGGAGGAAGCCCGGTGTGATTCCGGCGCGGTCCCGCCACTGTGAGCCCGTACCGAGGAAGCCTCGGAGCCCGGGTGAGCCAGGAACTCCCGCTCCCCGCAAGGGAGAACCATCCGACACCACCCGGGGCGCGGACACCCCGAGGAAGGCCTGACGCCGCATGCTGCACTCGTCCGGGGAGCCCGCGGAGGACCCCCGCCCCATCCTGCTCCTGTCGACGTCCGACACCGACCTCCTCAGCGCCCGCGCCGCACACGGCGGCCCCGTGCCGTACCGGTACGCGAACCCGTCGCGGCTCGACCTCGACAGCCTGCCCGCGCTCATCGACGGCGTCGGCCTCGTCGTCGTACGGCTCCTCGGCGGCGTACGCGCCTGGCAGGACGGGCTCGACCAGCTCACCGCGAGCGGGCTGCCCGTCGTCGTCCTCACCGGCGAGCAGGCTCCGGACGCCCAGCTGATGGCCGCCTCCACCGTCCCCGTCGGCATCGCCGCCGAAGCGCACGCCTACCTCGCGCACGGCGGCCCCGCCAACCTCGACCAGCTCGCCCGGTTCCTCTCCGACACCGTGCTGCTCACCGGCCACGGCTTCGAGCCGCCCGCGCCCGCCCCGTCCTGGGGCCCCCTGGAGCGCACGGCCCGCCCCGTCGAGGGCCCCACCGTCGCCGTTCTCTACTACCGCGCCCACCACATGAGCGGCAACACCGCCTTCGTCGACACCCTGTGCGGCGCCATCGAGGACGCCGGCGCCCGCCCGCTCCCGCTGTACGTGTCCTCGCTGCGCGACCCCGAGCCCGCGCTCATCGACGAACTGCGCGCCGCCGACGCCATCGTGACCACCGTCCTCGCCGCGGGCGGCACCAAGCCCGCCACCGCCTCCGCGGGCGGCGACGACGAGTCCTGGGACGCCGGCGCGCTCAGCGGACTCGACGTACCGATCCTCCAGGCGCTCTGCCTCACCGGCTCGCGCAGCGCCTGGGAGGAGAACGACGAGGGTGTCTCGCCGCTCGACGCGGCCAGCCAGATCGCCGTCCCCGAGTTCGACGGCCGCCTCATCACCGTGCCGTTCTCCTTCAAGGAGATCGACGAGGACGGGCTGCCCGCCTACGTCGCCGACGCCGAGCGCGCCGCCCGCGTCGCCGGCATCGCCGTGCGGCACGCGAAGCTTGCGCACATCCCCGCCGCCGACAAGCGCCTCGCGCTCGTCCTCTCCGCGTACCCCACCAAGCACTCCCGCATCGGCAACGCCGTCGGCCTCGACACCCCCGCCAGCGCCGTCGCACTCCTGCGCCGGCTGCGCGCCGAGGGCTACGACTTCGGGCCCGAGAGCGACATCCCGGGTCTCGTCTCCGGCGACGGCGACGAACTCATCCGCGCCCTCATCGACGCCGGCGGCCACGACCAGGAATGGCTCACCGAGGAGCAGCTCGCCGCCAACCCGGTCCGCATCCCCGCCGCCGACTACAAGCGCTGGTACGCCACCCTCCCCGAGGAACTGCGCACAGGCGTCGAGCAGCACTGGGGGCCGCCGCCCGGCGAGATGTTCCTCGACCGCTCCCGCGTCGGCCACGGCGGCGACCCGGAGGGCGACATCGTGCTCGCCGCCCTGCGCCGCGGCAACCTGCTCATCCTCATCCAGCCGCCGCGCGGCTTCGGCGAGAACCCGATCGCGATCTACCACGACTCCGATCTGCCGCCCTCGCACCACTACCTGGCCGCCTACCGCTGGATCGCGGCGAGCGCAGCCGACGGCGGATTCGGCGCCGACGCGATGATCCACCTCGGCAAGCACGGCAACCTGGAGTGGCTGCCCGGCAAGAACGCCGGCCTGTCCGCCGCCTGCGGCCCCGACGCCGCGCTCGGCGACATCCCGCTCGTCTACCCGTTCCTCGTCAACGACCCCGGTGAGGGCACCCAGGCCAAGCGCCGCGTGCACGCCACCCTCATCGACCACCTCGTACCGCCGATGGCCCGCGCCGACTCCTACGGAGACATCGCGCGCCTGGAGCAACTCCTCGACGAGCACGCCCAGATCGCCGCCATGGACCCGGCGAAGCTGCCCGCGATCCGCGCCCAGATCTGGACGCTCATCCAGGCCGCCAAACTCGACCACGACCTCGGCCTCGACGACCGGCCCGAGGACGAGGGCTTCGACGAGTTCATCATGCATCTCGACGGCTGGCTCTGTGAGATCAAGGACGTCCAGATCCGCGACGGCCTGCACGTCCTCGGCAACGCCCCGGCCGGCGCCGACCGCGTCAACCTGGTCCTCGCCATCCTGCGCGCCCGCCAGATCTGGGGCGGCACCACCGCCCTGCCCGGCCTGCGCGAAGCCCTCGGGCTCGACGAGTCCGCCGCCACCCGCACCACCGCCGACGAGGCCGAGGAACAGGCCCGCGGCCTCGTGCAGTTGATGGACGACGCAGGGTGGGATCTCGCGGCGCTTCCCGCCGATCAGCCCCAACAGGTGCGCACGATCCTGGAGTTCGCGGCCCGCGAGGTCGTGCCGCGTCTCGCCGCCACCACCGCCGAACTCGACCACACCGTGCACGCCCTGAACGGCGGCTTCGTCCCGGCGGGCCCCTCCGGCTCCCCGCTGCGCGGCCTCGTCAACGTCCTGCCGACCGGCCGCAACTTCTACTCCGTCGACCCCAAGGCCGTCCCCTCCCGGCTCGCCTGGGAGACCGGCCAGGCACTCGCCGAATCCCTCGCCGAGCGCTACCGCACCGACAACGGCGACTGGCCGACCTCCGTCGGGCTCTCCCTGTGGGGTACGAGCGCCATGCGCACCGCGGGCGACGACGTCGCCGAGGCCATGGCCCTGCTCGGCGTACGGCCCGTCTGGGACGACGCCTCGCGCCGGGTCACCGGCCTGGAGCCCATCCCGCTCGACGAACTCGGGCGCCCCCGCATCGACGTCACCCTGCGCATCTCGGGCTTCTTCCGCGACGCCTTCCCGCACACCATCGGCCTGCTCGACGACGCGGTCCGCCTCGCGGCCTCCCTCGACGAGCCCGCCGACGTCAACTACGTCCGCGCCCACACCCAGGCCGACCTCGCCGAACACGGTGACGAACGCCGCGCCACCACCCGCATCTTCGGCTCCCGCCCCGGCACCTACGGCGCGGGCCTGCTCCAGCTCATCGACTCCCGCAACTGGCGCACCGACGCCGACCTCGCCGAGGTCTACACCGTGTGGGGCGGCTACGCCTACGGCCGCGAACTCGACGGGCGCCCGGCGCGGGACGAGATGGAGACGGCGTACAAGCGCATCGCTGTCGCCGCCAAGAACACCGACACCCGCGAACACGACATCGCCGACTCGGACGACTACTTCCAGTACCACGGCGGCATGGTCGCCACCGTGCGCGCCCTGCGCGGCACCGCGCCCGAGGCGTACATCGGCGACTCCACCCGCCCCGAGACCGTCAAGACCCGCACCCTGGTCGAGGAGACCTCGCGCGTCTTCCGGGCCCGCGTCGTCAACCCCAAGTGGATCGAGGCGATGCGCCGCCACGGCTACAAGGGTGCCTTCGAACTCGCCGCCACCGTCGACTACTTGTTCGGCTACGACGCCACGACCGGCGTGGTCGCCGACTGGATGTACGACAAGCTCACCGAGACGTACGTCCTCGACCCGGCCAACCGCGAATTCCTGCAGAACGCCAACCCGTGGGCCCTGCACGGCATCGCGGAACGCCTCCTGGAGGCCGAGTCGCGCGGCATGTGGGCCAAGCCCGACCCGGCGGTCCTCGAAGCCCTGCGCCAGGTGTACCTGGAGACCTCCTGCGCGCCGATGGCGTCCATCTCCTCGCGTACGACGGTGGAGATGTTGTCCAGGACCTTCTTGCCGAGCGGCAGCCAGGTCCAGATGC
>NZ_JBEZKW010000038.1:0-73186 GCF_040651795.1 Streptomyces sp. NPDC048361 | reverse complement strand
CCGCGCCGACGAACGTGGTCTTGCCCACGCCGAAGCCGCCCGCCACCACGATCTTCGCCGACGTGGTGGAACGGGCGGCACCGCCGCTAGAGCTTCCGAAGTCCACTGAGCACCCTTTCGAGCAGCGTTACGTCCGGCGTGCCGCCGGTCTCTCCATTGCCCGGCTGGTGGATCGCCACCATGCCGGCCTCCGCCAGGTCGGCCACGAGGATCCGGGCCACACCCAGCGGCATCTGCAGCAGCGCGGAGACCTCCGCCACCGACTTGACCTCACGGCACAGGTGGCAGATCCGCTGGTGCTCGGGAAGAAGCGTGGCGAGGTGCGCCGGGTCGGCTGTGGTGCTGACCAGTGCCTCGATGGCGAGCTGGTAGCGCGGCCTGGTCCGGCCGCCGGTCATGGCGTACGGACGGACCAGCGGCTGGTCGCCTTCACTGTCGTACGCCGCGTCGTGCAGCGCGCCGTACGAATCGTGTGAGGCGGGTGGCGGGGTCATTGGTTCCTCCGGGCGGGGACAGCAAGGCATCTGCAAGCCGTCTGACAGGGCCGGTGGGGGGAAGTGGTGCGGCCTGGACGGATGTTCTGCGTCGTGCGGGAGCCGTACGCGCCGGAGGGGGCGGCGCCGCGGCTCCCGACCCCCGGCCTCGCGAGCGGCTCGGCCGGGGGGTTTGCGGTCAGTGGAGCAGGCTGCCCTGGAGCTCGGCGCGCAGGTCCGGAGTGAGGACGCTGCCCGCGCGGTCGACCAGGAGGGCCATCTCGTAGCCCACCAGGCCGATGTCGCACTCGGGGTGCGCGAGCACGGCCAGGGAGGAACCGTCGGACACGGACATCAGGAAGAGGAAGCCGCGCTCCATCTCCACCACGGTCTGGGCGACACTGCCACCCTCGAAGATCCGGGAGGCCCCGGCCGTCAGCGAGGTCAGACCGGACGCCACGGCGGCCAGCTGGTCGGCGCGGTCGCGCGGGAAACCTTCGGACATGGCGAGGAGCAGGCCGTCGGCGGAGACCACCACCGTGTGGGACACCCCTGGGGTGTTGTCCACAAAGTTGGTGATCAACCAGTTCAGGTTCTGTGCCGCCTGGCTCATCGGACTCAACTAACGCTCCTGCTGGTGAGTGGGGTCCACGTGGAAGCTGCCGGTTGAGCCGTTGTTGGCCTGCCGGCCCTGCTGGATGCCCCGGCGGAGATTGGTCAGCCGGCCGCGCACATCGTCGGGCGCCCGGGAGACCTGGGGTCCTGCCTGGTGGTTCTGCTGCTGTGCGGTGCCCGGCACCAGGTTGGCGCGCGGGACCCGCTTGGGAAGTCCGGACGTGGTGACGCCGCCGGCGGCGGGCTTGCGGGCCCGCTCGGCCTGGCGCACCAGATCGTCGTTGGGTGAACTGCGCCAGGTGCCCGACCCGTTGGAGCCGGAGTCCCCGGAACCGTTCGAGCCGTTCGCGCTGCCGGTCTCGCGGGCCGGGCGGCGCTCGGGCAGCGGCTGCTGCGGCGCGGCGCCTCGGCCCTGCTGCGGAGCCTGGGGCGCCTGCGAGGCGGGCTGCTGCGGCTGGCCGCCCTGCTGACCCGGCTGCTGCTGGAACCAGTTGGTCTCCAGCGTGTCGTACAGCGGGGTGCGCCCGTCACCGGCGCCGGCCGGCGGAAGGGCCCAGCCGTCACTCGGCCGCTGCGCGGCGGCACTCCCGTTCTCGGGCTGCGCGGGCTGGTTGCCGGACTGCTGGCGCGGTGCGCCGAAGTCGTTGCCGTCGCGGCGCTGACGCGGGCCGCCCTGACTGAAGTCCTGACCGAAGTCCTGACCCTGCTGGGGCTGCTGCTGGTACTGCTGCGGCTGGACCGGCTGCGGCGCGGGCGGCCTCGGCGCGTTGAAGTCCTGGCGGGCGAACTCGGAGGTCGCCACCGGGCCCTGACGGTCGTCGCCTGAGGGACGCCCGTACTGCCCGGCGTCACCGCCCTGGCCGGGCCGCTGGTACTGGCCGGCGCTGGACGGGTCCTGGTCGGGACGCCCGTACTGCCCGGTGTTCGAGGTGTTCGCCAGGTCCGGGGCCGGCCGCTCGAAGGAGCCCGTGTGTGACGGGTCCTGGCCGGGGCGCGCGTACTGGCCGGTGTTCGAGGACTGGTCGCCGTAGCCGTTGTAGGAGCCGGGACGCTCGAACTGGCCGGTCGCCGAAGGGTCCTGCGCGGTGGGCGCGCCGAACACGTCGGGGCGTACGAACTGACCGGTGCCCGAGGACTGGTCCTGCTGGGAGCCCGGCGGGGGACCGTCGAAGTCGGGGCGGGCGAACTCGGCGGTCGCCGCCGGACCCTGGCGGTCGTCGAGCGCGGGCCGCGGGTACTGGCCGGTGTGCTGCTCCGGCTCCTCGTGGCCGCGCGGCGCGTCGAGCGCCGACTGGTCGCTGCCCCAGCTCGCGGCCTGCGGCCGCGGCTGCTGGGGCTGTTGGGACTGTTGGGGCTGTTGGGTCAAGGGGTTGCCGCCACCACCGGGCAGTTCGGCGCGCGGGGCGCCGGGCGGCGGGGTGATCGGACGGTCGCCGCGGCGCGGCGCGGCCGGGGGAGTGGCCGCGGGACCGCTGCCGAACGCGGACTGCCGGCCCTGCTGCGGTGCCTGGCCCTGGCCCTGCTGGGGCTCTCCGCCGCGCGGCGGCAGCGCCGCGCGCGGCCCCTGGCCGCCGGCGACCTGGCCGCGCGGAGCGCCCGCGCCGAGCCGGCCGCCGGATCCGGCGGGACCACTGCCGAGCGGACCGGCGGCGAGCCCGGCACGCGAGGGCGGACCGCCCGCGAGACCGGGACGGCCGCCCTGGCCGGCCGGTGCCTGCGGCTGCCCGGCACCCGGCTTGCCGGGCACCTTCTTGCCGCCCTGGGCGACATCGACGGGCAGCATGACGAGCGCCGTCGTGCCACCGGAGTCCGAGGGGCGCAGCTGGATGCGGATGCCGTGGCGCAGGGACAGCCGGCCGACCACGAACAGACCCATGCGGCGCGAGACCGAGACGTCCACGGTGGGCGGCGACGCGAGCCGCTCGTTGATCGCGGCGAGGTCCTCGGGGGAGAGGCCGATGCCGGTGTCGTGGATCTCGACCAGGACGCGGCCGTCGGGCAGCGCGTGACCGGTGACGCGGACCTTGGTCTGCGGCGAGGAGAACGAGGTGGCGTTCTCCAGGAGCTCGGCGAGCAGGTGCACGAGGTCGTTGACCACGCGTCCGGCGACCTCGGTCGCGGGCACGGCGGCCAGCTCGATGCGCTCGTACTGCTCCACCTCGGAGGCGGCGGCGCGGAGCACGTCGACCAGCGGAACCGGGCGGGTCCAGCGCCGGCCGGGCTCCTCACCGGCGAGGACGAGGAGGTTCTCGCCGTTACGGCGCATACGGGTCGCGAGGTGGTCCAGCTTGAACAGCGAGGACAGCTGGTCCGGGTCGGCCTCGCGGGACTCCAGCTCGGAGATGAGAGAGAGCTGACGCTGGATGAGGCCCTGCGAGCGGCGCGAGAGGTTGGTGAACATCGCGTTGACGTTGCCTCGCAGCAGCGCCTGCTCGGCGGCGAGCCGTACGGCCTCGCGGTGCACGTCGTCGAAGGCCGCGGCCACCTGGCCGATCTCGTCACGGGAGTGCACGCCGACCGACTCCACCGAGGTGTCGACGTCCTGCGGGTCCGACTCCGAGAGCTGCTTGACGAGCTCGGGCAGCCGGTCCTGGGCGACCCGGGTCGCGGTGTCCTGGAGGCGGCGCAGCGAGCGGATCATGGAGCGGGCCACGATGAACGCGCCGACCAGCGAGACGCCCAGCACGACGAGGATCAGCACACCGTTGAGGATGGCGTCGCGCTGCGAGGAGTCGCGCAGCTCGCGCGCCTTCTGCTCCATCTCGCCGAGCAGGGTCTGCTCGATGGTCTTCATCTGGTTGATCTTGTTGGAGTCCTGGTCGTACCAGTCGAGGTACGAGCGCCGCTGCTCCTGGCCGATGCCGCCCGTGCTCTTGAGCACGTGCTGGGAGTACGCGTTGGCCGCGGTGATCTCCGAGTTGCCCTTGTCCAGCGGCGCCATCAGCTCGGTGGCGTTGCCGCCGTTGGCCTCGTACACGTTCTGGAACGAGGCGAGGGCCTGGCGCTCGCCGTCCTGGGCGGCCTTGGCGTAGAGGCGGTCGGGCTCCAGCAGGTTGCCCGACTTGTCCTTGGTGGCCGGCAGCGCCGCGGCGATGATCGCGCGCTGGACCGAGGCGTACTCCTTGGCGGAGGAGAACGCCGCGAGCGCACGGGTCCGCTTGATCATCTCCGGGTTGGAGGTGGCCTGCGCCATGTCCTGGGAGAGGGTGAGCAGACCGCGGATGAGACGGCTGTAGGACTCGACCGTCTGGGAGTCGGTGGAGCCGTCCTTGTACGCGGTCTGGCGGATGCTCTTGAGGTCCTGGAGCTGGATCGCGATGTTGGTGACGTTGCGCCGGATCGACTCCAGGGCGTCGTCGTTCTCCGCGCCGCTGACGTCCTGGGTCTGCTTGATGAACGACTTCTGGACGAGGTCCGTGGCGGCCCGGTCGGTCTGGACGCGGGCGTCGGACGTGCCCGTGGAGAGCGGGCCCGCCGAGTCGTCGCGCTCGGTCTGGAGCGCGGCGGCGAGCTCGGTCGCCTGCTTGGTCATGTCGGTGAGCAGCTGCATGTGATCGAGCTGCTGCATGTCGTTCATCGACTGGTTGATGCGCAGCCCGCCCAGGGTGGTCGCGGCGACCACGGGCAGGGCGAGCAGGGCGACGAGTCGCGTGGAGATGCGCCAGTTGCGCAGGGCTATTCGGGAGCCGGTGTCGACGGGACCCGTCGGCTTGCGCTCGGCGCTCGGCTGATCGCCGCCGGACGGACCCGACGGGCCGGAGGGCCCGCTGGTGCGCGCCGTCTGGCCGCTCGTCTCGCCGGCCGGCGAGGAGGATGGGTTCTCGGGGCCCCGGGGGTTCTGGGCGTGCTGGGGCGAGGAACCGGCCGTCTTGGGGCCAGTCCCACCCTGCGGCTCCTGCTCCGCCGCAGCGCTGCCATCCCTCTTGAAACGTCCCTGCACTAGCGTCGCAACCTCTGGACCAGGCGTCCCTCCGCACAAACGGATGGGACGGTGTCGGCGTCATGGGGGCACTGCGCGCCCCCTGTGTGGTCTGAGTGACCGGCGCTTGTCCTGCTCCCCCTCCCGCCGCTCACCCGGCGCTGCGTTGCGCCCCTGCGCGCCGGTCAGTGACCCGCGGCGGTGCGTGGAATTCCAGCACAGTGCAGGATCTCCAACAAGGCCCGCGTACCGGGCCGTGACCTGAGTGACACATTGTGAGTATCGGGTCACAAAATGTAGAAAGTGATCACGGAGAAAAGGGACTATTGCTTACGAGTCGCTTACGGGAGGGGGGTGTCCCAGTCGCGATGATCAGGAGCGGAATGAAAGGTTCGATACCGTAATGTCCGTTCCGCGAGGGGTGGTTGACGGGCCGTAATATCCCTTTTGTGGCTTCATTCGTGAGCAAACTCACATGTCGATCGTCGTCTCTACGTCCCTTTGCCGGGAATTCGAATGTTTAGCCTGACGCTTTACAGGGATGGCCAGACCGACAACCGGCGCCCAGCAGCGCCCGAAACGACAGGGTTCGTAGCAGAGATGAAGACGACGATGATCATCCGGAACATAGCCAACCCGCGCCGCACCACCCTCGCGCACCTCGCGGACGCCGAGGAGCTGCAGCGTGCGGCCCAGCCGGAGCACACCGTCGGCCTGCCGGCCCAGACCGCCAACCCGCGCCGCACCATCCTGATGACGGCCCCCGCCCAGGCCGCTCCCGCCGAGACCGCCGCCGTCTGAGCCGGCCGCCCCGCCCGGGCCGTCGCCGTCCGACCCCGGCCGCCCGCCCCCGAGCAATCGCACGGCCGGTGTCGTCGCCCGCGCTAGCCTGGAGCGTCAGACTCCGGCCGGTTCCAGCTCAGGCCATTCCAGCAAAGCGAAGTGAGGGGCGACAGCACTCGTGCGCATCGCCAGGTTCTCCATCGACGGCAATGTCGCCTTCGGGGCTGTTGAGGGCGACAGCCCCGACAGCCTCGTGCTCGACATCATCAAGGGCATCCCGTACGCGGACTTCGAACTCTCCGGCACCAAGGTGCCGCTGAGCAAGGTCCGCCTCCTGCCGCCCGTGCTCCCCAACAAGGTCGTGGCCATCGGCCGCAACTACGCGGAACACGCCAAGGAGCTCGGCAACGAGGTCCCGGACGTGCCGGTCGCTTTCTTCAAGCCGACCACCTCGGTGATCGGCTCGGGCGACTCCATCGAGTACCCCTCCTTCTCCGACGAGCTGCATCACGAGGCCGAGCTCGCCGTCGTCATCGGCCGCATGTGCCGCGAGGTCCCGCGCGAGCGCGTCAAGGACGTCATCTTCGGCTACACCTGCGCCAACGACGTCACCGCGCGCGACGTCCAGAAGCGCGAGAGCCAGTGGGCCCGCGCCAAGGGCTTCGACACCTCGTGCCCGCTCGGCCCCTGGGTCGAGACGGAGCTCGACCCGAGCGACCTCGCCATCCAGGCCACCGTCAACGGCGAACAGCGCCAGCTGGGCCGCACGGCCGACATGGTCCGCTCCATCGAGGACCTGGTCGTCCACATCACCGAGGCCATGACGCTGCTCCCGGGCGACGTCATCCTCACCGGCACCCCGGCCGGGGTCGGCCCCCTCAACGTCGGCGACGAGGTCGCCGTCACCATCGAAGGCATCGGCACTCTCACCAACAAGGTGATCAAGCGTGGCTAACCCCCTGGACGCGGCCATCCGCGTTCGTTTCTGTCCCTCCCCGACCGGCAACCCCCACGTGGGCCTGGTCCGCACCGCCCTGTTCAACTGGGCCTTCGCCCGGCACCACGGCGGTACGTTCGTCTTCCGCATCGAGGACACCGACGCGGCCCGCGACAGCGAGGAGTCGTACAACCAGCTCCTGGACTCCATGCGCTGGCTGGGCTTCGACTGGGACGAGGGCCCGGAGATCGGCGGCCCGCACGCGCCGTACCGCCAGTCGCAGCGGATGGACATCTACCGGGACGTGGCCGAGAAGCTGCTCGCCGCCGGCAAGGCCTACCCCTGCTACTGCACCACCGAGGAACTGGACGCCCGCCGCGAGGCCGCCCGCGCCGCCGGCAAGCCCTCCGGCTACGACGGCCACTGCCGCGACCTGAGCGCCGAGCAGAAGCAGGCGTACGAGGCCGAGGGCCGCAGCCACGTCGTGCGCTTCCGGATGCCCGACGAGGCGACCACCTTCACCGACCTGGTCCGCGGCGAGATCACCGTCCAGGCGGAGAACGTCACCGACTACGGCATCGTCCGCGCCAACGGGGCCCCGCTGTACACGCTGGTGAACCCGGTCGACGACGCACTGATGGAGATCACCCACGTCCTGCGCGGCGAGGACCTGCTCTCCTCGACCCCGCGCCAGATCGCGCTCTACAAGGCGCTGATCGAGCTCGGCGTGGCCAAGCAGATCCCCACCTTCGGCCACCTGCCGTACGTCATGGGCGAGGGCAACAAGAAGCTCTCCAAGCGCGACCCGCAGGCGTCCCTGAACGTCTACCGCGAGCGCGGCTTCCTGCCCGAGGGCCTCCTGAACTACCTCTCCCTCCTGGGCTGGTCGTTCTCCGCGGACCAGGACGTCTTCTCGATCCAGGACATGGTCGCGAAGTTCGACATCGCGGACGTCAACGCCAACCCGGCCCGCTTCGACCTGAAGAAGGCCGAGTCCATCAACGCGGACCACATCCGCATGCTGGACGAGAAGGCGTTCGCGGCGGCCTGCGAGCCGTGGCTGCGCGCCCCGCACGCCAACTGGGCCCCGGAGGCCTTCGACGAGAAGGCCTGGCAGGCGATCGCCCCGCACGCCCAGACCCGTGTGACGGTCCTCTCCGACATCACGGCCAACGTCGACTTCCTCTTCCTCGACCAGCCCGTCGAGGACGAGGCGTCCTGGGCGAAGGCGATGAAGGAGGGCTCGGACGCGTTGCTCCGCACGGCCCGCGAGAAGCTGGAGTCGGCGGACTGGACGTCGCCGGAGTCCCTCAAGAACGCGGTCCTCGCGGCCGGCGAGGAGCACGGCCTGAAACTGGGCAAGGCCCAGGCCCCGGTCCGCGTAGCGGTAACCGGCCGCACGGTCGGCCTCCCCCTCTTCGAGTCCCTGGAAATCCTGGGCAAGGAGAAGACCCTGTCGAGGATCGACACGGCACTGACGAAGCTGGCGGCGTAGCCGTAGGCGATACGTGAACGAGGGGCGGCAGCCGCTGGGCTGCCGCCCTTTCGTACGCTGCGGACGGCCGCCGCCTGCGAGCCGGCCCTACTCCGCCAGGGACCGGCCAAGTACCCCGAGCCGGGCGACCGGGGAGTACAGGGCGGGGGCGTCCACCTCCATGTGCCAGGTGTGCCGGACGTAGGTGGCGTGCACGACGAATCGCCTCGTGACCCAGCGCGCACTCAACCCTGTGCGGTGTCCCCGGCAAGGTGACTCAGTATCAAGGAAGTTGCCTCCGGGGCACCCTGGTGGCGGCCCGGTGCCTCTCGGCCCGACTCCGTTGTCGGTGCCCCGAGTTATGTTCTTCGGGCAGCGCGGAGAACCGCTGTGCCCGCCGCCGTTACCACGCCTCCCCGGGAGACCCCATGCCCATGCCCGCCCCCGACTTCTCCTGGCACTTCACCCCGGGCCGTACCTTCGCCGAGGACGACTCCGGGACCGCGGGCACCTTGAGTGTGGTCGCCGGTGGGGAGTTGTGGCTGCCCACCGGGCGCGTCATCGCCTGTGATCCCTTCGTCGCGCTCGGGGCCGGTGAGGCCGAGCCGTTCACGGCCGAGGTGGCGCCGGGGCGGTATCGGGTGGAGGCGGCCGTGGCGACGCTGGTGCGGGAGGGTGAGCCGGAGCCGGACGACGGCCCGCATTTGCGGGTGGCCGCTGCCCGGCTCGTCATCCGGGATGCCCCCGCCGTCACCTGGGAGCTCGCGCTCCAGCCGGGGCAGGAGCTTGCCGGGCTCGATGAGGACGAGTTCTTCGGGTACGGGGTCGACGCAGGTACGGGGTGTTTCTACGACGCCGGGTGCGACGGGTCCTTCCCCGACTGTGAGGGTGACGAGGGTCCGCTGTGGGACGCCTTCGACACCGTCCCGCCCTCGCCCGGCCCGCACACCGTGACCGACCCGGCGACCGGCCACAACCTGATCGCCTTCACCTCGGGGTGGGGCGACGGCGTGTACCCCACGTGGATAGGGCGCGACGAGGCCGGCGCCATCACCTGCTTCGTCACCGACTTCTTCGTCGTCCCCGCCGAGGCCCTTGTCTCCTGACTCACTGGTCCCCTGAGTCCCTGGTCTCCTGAGTCCCTGGTCTCCTGGGCCACTGGCTCCGCCGATGCCCTGGTTCCCCGAGTCACTTGCCTCCTGAGCCGCCGGGCCCGCAGACCCCGTCGCATATGCCAGAACCCCGCCCGCTCTGCGGATGCCGGGCCTAAACTCGGAGCATGGCCATCCGCGCCGTTCTCTGGGACATCGACGACACGATCTTCGACTACGCCACAGCCTCCCGCTCCGGCATGCGCGCCCACCTCGACATCGAGGGGCTGCCCCGCGCCTACGACTCCCTGGACGCGGCCCTCGACGGCTGGGACGAACTCACCGCCGTCCACTGGGCGCGGTTCGCCTCCGGCGAGACGGACTGGCACGGGCAGCGGCGCGACCGCGTGCGGGCGTTCCTGGGCGACGCCATGACCGACGACGTGGCGGACGCCTGGTTCGAGCGGCACATCGTGCACTACGAGGCCGCCTGGAGCCTGTTCCCCGACACCCTGCCCGTCCTCGACGTGCTCGCGGACGACTACCGGCACGCCATTCTGTCCAACTCCTCCCTGCCCAACCAGGAACGGAAGCTGCGCATCCTCGGCGTACGGGACCGGTTCGAGGCGCTGCTGTGCGCGGCCGAACTAGGCGTCGCCAAGCCGGAGGCAGGAGCCTTCCACGCCGGGTGCGAGGCCCTCGGGCTGCTCCCCGAAGAGGTCGTGTACGTCGGCGATCAGCCGGACATCGACGCGCGCGGCGCCGTCGAGGCGGGGCTCAAGGCGGTCTGGCTCGACCGGGCGGAAGCCGGCGGGCGCCCCGAGCTCGTACGCATCACGGGGCTCGGCCAGCTCCCTGACCTGTTGCGCCGCGATACCCGTTTTGGAGCGCCGGACACCTTCGGGTAATGTTCTTCCTGCGCCGAGGGGAACGGGAAGCAAGCCCTGAACCGAAAGCGCAAGCCGAGCAAAACTCCCCACGGGAGTTGCGTTTTGGTGGGCTATGGTGTAATTGGCAGCACGACGGTTTCTGGTTCCGTTAGTCTAGGTTCGAGTCCTGGTAGCCCAGCTCGCAGAGCTTTATCTGCAAAGGCCCCCGTTGTGTAGCGGCCTAGCACGCCGCCCTCTCAAGGCGGTAGCGCCGGTTCGAATCCGGTCGGGGGTACAGATCCTTCCCGCGGGATCACCAGGGTCGCACCCGGTGAACCTGATGCAGGATCGCTAGGGCCCCCGTTGTGTAGCGGCCTAGCACGCCGCCCTCTCAAGGCGGTAGCGCCGGTTCGAATCCGGTCGGGGGTACTGGTCTAAACCACCATGGGCTATGGTGTAATTGGCAACACTACGGTTTCTGGTACCGTCATTCTAGGTTCGAGTCCTGGTAGCCCAGCGGGTCATTTCAAGATCCTGGATCTTCATCGAAGGTCCGAAAACGCAGGTAGGCCCCCGTTGTGTAGCGGCCTAGCACGCCGCCCTCTCAAGGCGGTAGCGCCGGTTCGAATCCGGTCGGGGGTACGCACAGAGAATGGGCCCTTCGCATCTTGTGGAGGGCCTTTTCGTTTGCCCGCACACCTGCCGAGGGCTCCCCCTGGGTGTGCCGTGCCGCCAACTTCCTCACTCTGTACATGAGTTGGCCGCCTCCCGACACACCTCCGGCCCACCGCTGCGGCGTTGAAGCGGTGAGCCGGTAAGAGGGAGCAGCGGGTCAGCCGTTGCGGCGCAGCGCCTCCGACAGACGGGCGGCGGCGTCGATGATCGCCTGGGCGTGCATCCGGCCCGGGTGACGGGTCAGCCGCTCGATGGGGCCGGAGACCGACACTGCGGCCACCACCCGGTTCGAGGGACCGCGCACCGGAGCCGACACCGAGGCCACGCCCGGCTCGCGCTCACCGATCGACTGGGCCCAGCCCCTGCGGCGTACCCCGGAAAGGGCCGTCGCCGTGAAGCGGGCGCCCTGGAGGCCGCGGTGCAGGCGCTCAGGCTCCTCCCAGGCCATCAGGATCTGCGCGGACGAGCCGGCCTTCATCGTCAGCGTGGAGCCGACGGGCACGGTGTCGCGCAGGCCCGAGAGCCGCTCGGCGGCCGCCACACAGATCCGCATGTCGCCCTGGCGGCGATAGAGCTGGGCGCTCTCGCCGGTGACGTCGCGCAGATGCGTGAGGACGGGGCCGGCCGTGGCCAGCAGGCGGTCCTCGCCGGCCGCCGCAGCGAGCTCGGCGAGGCGCGGGCCGAGGATGAAACGGCCCTGCATGTCCCGCGCCACCATCCGGTGGTGTTCCAGTGCCACGGCGAGGCGGTGTGCCGTGGGTCGTGCGAGCCCTGTGGCCGCGACCAGACCTGCGAGGGTGGCCGGACCGGACTCCAGAGCGCCCAAGACAAGGGCAGCCTTGTCGAGAACGCCTACGCCGCTAGAGTTGTCCATGCAACGATATTCACGTCTCACTCTGTGAAACGCAAGTTCAATTTTCTCCGGAAGTCGTCAAGCTGTACTGGCGATCCGTACAACGGAACGCGGCCTTTGTCCGGGGTGTGCGGTACGGACAAGGGGCAATCGATCTCTAGTAGTGCCGGCGACGACGCCGGGCGGAGGGAAGGCGATGGCCAGGACACTCGCTGAGAAGGTCTGGGACGACCATGTCGTCAGGCGTGCCGAGGGCGAGCCGGACCTGCTCTTCATCGATCTGCACCTGCTGCACGAGGTGACCAGCCCGCAGGCCTTCGACGGCCTGCGCAAGAACGGTCGCCAGGTGCGGCGCCTCGATCTCACCATCGCCACCGAGGACCACAACACCCCCACGATCGACATCGACAAGCCGATCGCGGACCCGGTCTCCCGGGTCCAGCTGGAGACGCTGCGCAAGAACTGCGCCGAGTTCGGGGTGCGTCTGCACCCGCTGGGTGACGTCGAGCAGGGTGTCGTCCACGTGGTGGGACCGCAGCTGGGCCTGACCCAGCCCGGCACCACGGTGGTCTGCGGCGACTCGCACACCTCCACCCACGGCGCCTTCGGCGCGCTGGCGTTCGGCATCGGCACCAGCCAGGTCGAGCACGTGCTCGCCACCCAGACGCTGCCGCTGGCCCCGTTCAAGACGATGGCCATCACCGTCGACGGCGAACTGCCCGATGGCGTCACCGCCAAGGACCTGATCCTCGCGATCATCACGAAGATCGGCACCGGCGGCGGCCAGGGCTACGTCCTGGAATACCGCGGCTCCGCCATCGAGAAGCTCTCGATGGAAGCCCGCATGACCATCTGCAACATGTCGATCGAGGCCGGCGCCCGCGCGGGCATGATCGCTCCCGACCAGACCACCTTCGACTACCTGGAAGGGCGCGTCCACGCGCCCCAGGGCGAGGACTGGGACGCGGCGGTCGCGTACTGGAAGACCCTCAAGACGGACGAGGGCGCGGAATTCGACGCCGAGGTCGTCATCAAGGCCGACGAACTGGCTCCGTTCGTCACCTGGGGCACCAACCCCGGCCAGGGCGCGCCCCTGTCGGCGAACGTCCCCGACCCGGCTTCGTACGAGGACGCTTCGGAGCGGATGGCCGCCGAAAAGGCGCTGGAGTACATGGGGTTGACCGCGGGGCAGCCGCTGCGCGAGATCGACGTCGACACCGTCTTCGTAGGTTCGTGCACCAATGGCCGTATCGAGGACCTGCGCAACGCCGCGGCCGTCATCGAGGGCCGCAAAGTCGCCGACGGCGTACGGATGCTGGTCGTCCCCGGCTCCGTGCGGGTCGCGCTGCAGGCCATCGACGAGGGTCTGGACAAGGTGTTCACGGCCGCCGGAGCCGAATGGCGGCACGCGGGCTGCTCGATGTGCCTGGGCATGAACCCGGACCAGCTGGCCCCCGGCGAGCGCTCCGCGTCCACCTCCAACCGCAACTTCGAGGGCCGGCAGGGCAAGGGCGGCCGCACCCACCTGGTTTCGCCCCAGGTCGCCGCCGCGACCGCGGTCCTCGGCCATCTGGGTTCGCCCGCCGACCTGTCCGACGCCCGTACCCCCGTGGAGGCCTGAGAACCATGGAAGCTTTCACCGCACACACCGGCCGGGCCGTGCCGCTGCGCCGCTCCAACGTCGACACCGACCAGATCATCCCGGCCCACTGGCTGAAGAAGGTCACCCGCGACGGCTTCGAGGACGGGCTCTTCGAGGCCTGGCGCAAGGACTCCGAGTTCGTTCTGAACAAGCCCGAGCGCAAGGGCGCCACGGTTTTGGTGGCCGGCCCCGACTTCGGAACCGGCTCCTCGCGCGAGCACGCCGTATGGGCGCTGCAGAACTACGGCTTCAAAACCGTGATCTCCTCCCGCTTCGCCGACATCTTCCGCGGCAACTCGTTGAAGAACGGGCTGCTCACCGTCGTTCTCGACCAGCAGACCGTGGACGCGCTCTGGGAGCTGACCGAGAGCGACCCGACCGCCGAAATCACCGTTGACCTGCAGGATCGCCAAGTTCGCGCGGAAGGCGTCACCGCCGCCTTCGAACTCGACGAGAACGCCCGCTGGCGGCTCCTGAACGGTCTGGACGACATCTCCATCACGCTCCAGAACGAGCCCGACATCGCGGCCTACGAAGCCGTCCGCCCCTCCTTCAAGCCGAGCACGATCCAGGCCTGAACCGCCTATTGACCCCCCTTCGGCTGCATCGCGCCCCCTGATTTCCGGACCGATTTCCGGGCAGGGGGCGCGTCGCGTTTTGGGCAACGGGGGTGACGTCAACTAGCCTTGTGCGCAGGGCAGATGGCTGGATACTCGCTTGCGCGGCCGAAGGATCGTACGGACGTCCCGAAGGCGTGGGATTCGCTCAGTTGCCCCCGCCGGAGGTGACAACTCGCCTCAGATGGCACAATCGACGCATGGAACGCGACAGCCAACTCGAGCTCTACGGGGTGGTGGCGGACCAACTCAAAGAAGCGCACACAACGGTGCGTGAACTGCAAGTCCCGGAGGGCGTACGGATGGCGCTGTCCCGGAAGCTGCTGGTCATAACAGCGGCTGCCAAACACGATCTCGCCGATGCGGCAAGACGTCTGGATCGGTTGATGAAGGACCTCGACGAGGGCCGATTCCCCGAAGGCGACTGAGCCGTAAGGAACTCGGCAAGAGCCGACTTCGTTGCGGCACTAGGGTGATTAGCCCGTTTCGTGTTTGATTTGCGGTATATATCTGCCTAACGTGCGAAAAGGCCTGGACGCTTTCGCTCAGGCAATGTCTCCGAAGGGGAAGACGTGAACAAGGCGCAGCTCGTAGAAGCGATTGCCGACAAGGTCGGCGGCCGTCAGCAGGCCGCGGACGCGGTGGACGCGGTTCTGGACGCGATCGTCCGTGCGGTCGTCGCCGGCGACCGCGTCTCGGTCACCGGTTTCGGCTCGTTCGAGAAGGTCGACCGCCCGGCCCGTTACGCCCGCAACCCGCAGACGGGTGAGCGCGTACGGGTCAAGAAGACCTCCGTTCCGCGCTTCCGTGCGGGCCAGGGCTTCAAGGACCTCGTCGCGGGCTCGAAGAAGCTCCCGAAGAACGACGTGGCCGTCAAGAAGGCTCCCAAGGGCAGCCTCTCGGGCGGTACTTCCACCCGCGCCACGGTGAAGAAGGCCGCGGCCAAGAAGGCCACGACCGCCAAGAAGGCCACCGCCAAGAAGACCGCGGCGGTGAAGAAGACCACCGCCGCGAAGACCACGGCGGCGAAGAAGACCACCGCCAAGAAGGCGCCCGCCACGAAGACGACGGCGACCGCCAAGAAGGCCACGCCGGCGAAGACCGCGACCGCCAAGAAGGCCACCGCGAAGAAGACCGCGCCGGCCAAGAAGACCGTCGCGAAGAAGGCGCCCGCGAAGAAGACCACGGCGCGCAAGACCACCGCCAAGAAGGCGACCGCTCGCAAGAAGTAGTCACCAGCGGCAAGGCTCAAGCGCCGGGCCGGGCTCCCCTCGGGGAGACCCGGCCCGCGGCCGTTCTCCGGCCACGTCGCCCGCGCGGCCAAGCTCCCGGGGCGACGCGGGTGACGCGGGCGACGCCGGTGACGGCGACGAGGGGGGGGCTCAGAAGGTCTGCAGCGTCACCAGCGTGATCCGCAGCGCCTCGCCCGACCCCTCGGTCTCGATACGGACCCGCTGCCCTGGTCGCAGCAGCCGCAGACCGCCCGCGTCGAAGGCCGGGGCCTCGAAACCCACCGGGGTGCCGTCGTCGAGCAGCACACTGCCGCTGCGGGTCTCGGAGTCGTATGTGTACGCGGTCGCCTGCATACCCGCAGCCTAGTGCCCCGGTACGACATCGAGGGCGGCACGCAGGGCGGCCGTGGCCGGGCCCACCCCCAGGGCGAGCGCCGCCCGCAGATCCGCTCCCGTATCGACGTCCTGGCGCACCGAATCCACGCCGTCGAGCAGGATTTCGACCGCCCCCGACGCACCGTGCGCGGCCCGCGAGGGACCACCGAAAACCGGGTTCAAATCGGCGCCGCCGGCCGCGGAAAGAAAGGTGGTGCCGATACCCGCCGCGTCGGTGAGAAAAGCACGCGGAAATGCGGCAGCCGCGGCGAGCACGCGGCCCAGTTCGGCGGGGCGCAGCGCCGGCAGGTCCGCGTTGAGGGCGGCCACCGCGAGCCCCGTACGCCGGCCGCGCACCCGGCAGGCGCCGTGCGCGAGCGCCGCGTTGAGACCGGCGGCGGGGGAGTCGGGCACGATGCGCGCGCCCAGCGCGGTGAGCTCCGCGCCGGCCAGCGGATCGTCCGTGACGACCGCCACATCGCGCACCGCCGGGCAGTCGAGCGCCGCCGCCACGGTGTCGAGCGCGAACGCCAGGGCGAGCCGGGGCCGCAGCGCGTCGCCGACGGCCGCCGCCAGCCTGCTCTTGGCCAGCGCCAAGGGCTTCAGCGGAACGACGAGGGACCAGCGGGCAGATGTCGCGGTGTTCGTGGCGTCCCCTCCGTCCGAGCCCCGCCCCGGCCCGGTCGAGCGGCGGGGGCTTTCATTGTCACCCGCCCTGAGGGTCACTGTCCGGGCCGGGGCGTACGGTGTTCTCGACAGACCACGGGCCCGGGGCGACACTTGCCCAGGAGCCGCCTGGGTCAGTTCCCCCGGGTCGTACAGAGGCCTGGCCGGGGTCCACAGAGGAAGGTGTCCGAGTGTCCCGCCGCAGAATCGGCTTCTGGTACCGCCTGGCGGCGGTCATCTCAAAACCGCCGCTGGTCGTTCTGTTCAAGCGGGACTGGCGGGGAATGGAGAACATTCCTTCCGACGGCGGATTCATCACCGCCATCAATCACAACTCGTATCTGGACATGTTCTCCTACGGGCATTTCCAATACAACACGGGCCGTGTGCCCCGATTCCTGGCCAAGGCCGCGCTTTTCAAGGCCCCCGTCGTCGGGACCCTGCTGCGCGGCACGGGCCAGATTCCGGTCTACCGCGAGTCCACCACCGCCGTCGGCGCCTTCCGGGCCGCCGTGGACGCCGTGGAGCGCGGTGAATGCGTGGCCTTCTACCCCGAAGGCACCCTCACCCGCGACCCGGGCCAGTGGCCGATGACCGCGAAGACCGGGGTCGCGCGGGCCGCCCTGATGACCCGGGCGCCCGTCATCCCGATCGCCCAGTGGGGCGCCAACTTGGCGATGCCGCCGTACGCCAAGGAGAAGAAGGTCAGCTTCTTCCCGCGCAAGACCCTTCAGGTGAAGGCCGGACCGCCGGTCGACCTCGACCGGTTCTACGACAAGGAGCCGACCCCCGAGGTCCTCAGGGAGGTGACCGAGACCATCATGGCCGCGATCACCTCGATCCTGGAGGAACTGCGGGGCGAGAAGGCCCCCGCCAAACCGTACGATCTGCGCGAAGTCCGCGCGCAGCAGCGCCGCGAGGCCGCCCGGGAGGACACCAAGTGACGCACGGCACCACCAAGGCAGCGGTGTTCGGGACGGGTTCGTGGGGCACGGCGTTCGCCATGGTCCTCGCCGACGCGGGGTGCGACGTCACCCTGTGGGCCCGCCGCCCCGACCTCGTCGACGCGGTCAACTCCACGCGCACCAACCCCGACTACCTGCCCGGCATCGAGCTGCCCGCCTCCGTACGGGCCACCACCGACCCCGCCGAGGCCGCGGCCGGCGCCGACTTCACGGTCCTCGCCGTCCCCTCGCAGACGCTGCGCGACAACCTCGCCGTATGGGCGCCCCTGCTGGCGCCCGGCACCGTCCTCGTCTCCCTGATGAAGGGGGTCGAACTCGGCACCGCCAAGCGGATGAGCGAGGTCGTCGCCGAAGTCGCCAAGGTCTCCGACGACCGTGTCGCCGTGGTCACCGGGCCCAACCTGGCCAAGGAGATCGCGGGACGCATGCCGGCGGCGGCCGTGGTCGCCTGCCGCGACGAAGCCGTCGCCCAGCGCCTCCAGGCCGCCTGCCACACCCCGTACTTCCGCCCGTACACCAACACCGACGTCGTCGGCTGCGAACTGGGCGGCGCCGTCAAGAACGTCATCGGGCTCGCCGTCGGCATCGCCGACGGCATGGGGCTCGGCGACAACGCCAAGGGCTCCCTCATCACCCGCGGCCTCGCCGAAACCACCCGGCTCGGCCTCGCCATGGGCGCCGACCCGCTCACGTTCTCCGGCCTCGCGGGCCTCGGCGACCTGGTGGCCACCTGCTCCTCGCCGCTCTCGCGCAACCACACCTTCGGCACCAACCTCGGCAAGGGCATGACCCTTCAGGAGACCATCGCGGTCACCAAGCAGACCGCCGAAGGCGTCAAGTCCTGCGAATCCGTGCTGGATCTGGCCCGGCGCCACGGCGTCGACATGCCCATCACGGAGACCGTCGTCGGCATCGTCCACGAGGGCAAGCCGCCGGTCGTCGCCCTCAAGGAGCTGATGTCGCGCAGCGCCAAGGCCGAACGACGCTGACGTGCCGGGCCCCGTGGCAGTGGCCGCGGGGCTCCGAACGGGTACCCTCAACGCGATATGAGCAGCGAGAACCTCCCCCAGAGCCCTGAGAAGCAGCCCCGCAAGCCGCGGGTGGCCGTGGTGTTCGGCGGCCGCAGTTCGGAACACGGCATCTCGGTCGTGACCGCCGGCGCCGTGCTGCGCTCCATCGACCGTACGAAGTACGACGTGCTGCCCATCGGCATCACGACGGACGGCCGCTGGGCGCTCACCGCGGACGATCCGGAGCGGATGGCGATCAGCGACCGGCGCACCCCCAGCGTCGACGAGCTCGCCGAGTCCCCCGAGGGCGGTGTCGTCCTGCCCGTGGACCCGGGCAGCCGCGAAGTCGTCTACACCGAGCCCGGCACGGTGCCCAAGGCCCTCGGCGAGGTCGACGTCGTCTTCCCGGTGCTGCACGGCCCCTACGGCGAGGACGGCACTCTCCAGGGCCTCCTCGAACTCTCCGGCATCCCGTACGTCGGCGCGGGCGTCCTCGCCTCCGCCGTCGGCCAGGACAAGGAGTACATGAAGCGCGTCTTCACCTCCTTCGGGCTGCCCGTCGGGCCCTACCTGGTGGTGCGTCCGCGCGAGTGGGAGCAGGACGAGAAGGGCGCCCGCCAGCGCATCGCCGACTTCGCCGGTGAGCACGGCTGGCCGCTGTTCATCAAGCCGTCCCGGGCCGGCTCCTCGTTCGGCATCACCAAGGTCGACTCCTTCGAGGGTCTGGACGAGGCCATCACCGAGGCCCGCCGCCACGACCCCAAGTTCCTCGTCGAGTCGCTGCTGCGCGGCCGCGAGATCGAGTGCGGGGTCCTGGAGTTCGAGGACGGGCCGCGGGCGAGCGTGCCGGCCGAGATCCCGCCGGTGACCGCCCACGAGTTCTACGACTTCGAGGCCAAGTACATCGACTCGGCGGCCGGCATCGTGCCCGCGCCGATCGGCGACGACGCCATCGCGGAGGTACAGCGCCTGGCCGTCGAGGCGTTCGAGGCCGCGTCCTGCGAGGGCCTGGTCCGCGCGGACTTCTTCCTCCAGGACAACGGCGAGTTCGTCATCAACGAGATCAACACGATGCCCGGCTTCACGCCGATCTCGATGTACCCGCGGATGTGGCAGGAGAGCGGCGTCGCGTACGCGGAGCTGGTCGACAAGCTCATCCAGGCGGCGCTGCGCCGGCCCACGGGGCTGCGCTAGAGGCTCTTGGTGGTCTTCGCGACGGGGGCGCCGAACGGCTGGAGCACGGAGGCGTCGTGCTCGTACCGCGTTCCCGTCAGCAGTTCGACGTAGGGCTCCCGCAGCGCGGTGACGAACCGGGGGCCTTCGGGGCGCGGGAACACGACCCACCAGACGCCGTCCACCTGAACGCCGTTGTTCGTGGGGTCGCTCATATCGTCAGCACGCGCGACCCCGCAGCGCAGTACGATCGCGGCGTCCCCGTCCCCCCACCGGGCCGTGAGCGGCGAGTCCGGGGTGGGGTCGTGCCGCTTCTGCCCGGCCACGGTGTCGGGCAGGAGCTTGTCCAGGGCCGCGCAGGCGGCCGCGTCCTTCGCCGAGGGGGAGGGAACCGCCACCTTCGCGGTGGCGTCGGACGAAGAACAGCCCGCGGCCGCCAGGAGGGCGACCACGGGCAGGATGAGAAACGGCCGGCGAGAGAAAGTCACCGGCCCAGGGTAGGCGGGGGCTAGAGATGGACGACCGGGCAGGTCAGGGTTCGGGTGATCCCGTCCACCTGCTGGACCTTGGCGACCACCATGCGACCGAGCTCGTCGACCGTCTCGGCCTGGGCGCGCACGATCACGTCGTAGGGACCGGTGACGTCTTCGGCCTGGATGACTCCCGCGAGCTCTGCGATGGCCTCGGCGACGGTAGACGCCTTGCCCACTTCGGTCTGAATGAGGATGTACGCCTGTACCACGGAACCTCCAGGGCGGCCACGAGGATCATGTGGGGGAGAGAAAGAGACGCCACGGTACCGCGTCGCCCCGCGCGACGGGGAGACCCGCGCGACCGGCCGCTCGCGCCGTGGGGCGAGAGCCGCCATGAAGTTGACGTATGTGTTGACGGTACCCACGCCCGAGACCGCTCGCGACCGCAAGCGCACGGGGGCCGATGGGGTACGACGATGAGAGGTGGGACACGGTGAAAGGCACTGTGGGCGAGTTGGGGGAGTTCGGGCTCATCAGGGAGCTGACCTCCCGGCTCACCTCCACCCCCGCGGTCAGGCTGGGGCCCGGCGACGACGCCGCGGTGGTGACCGCGCCCGACCGCAGGGTGGTCGCCAGCACGGACATCCTGCTCGAAGGACGCCACTTCCGGCGCGACTGGTCGACGGCGTACGACGTCGGACGCAAGGCCGCCGCGCAGAACTTGGCCGACATCGCCGCCATGGGCGCGGTACCGACCGCGGTGCTGCTCGGCCTGGTCGTCCCGGCCGAACTCCCGGTCACCTGGCCCACCGAGCTGATGGACGGCATCCGCGACGAGTGCCAGGTCGCGGGGGCGGCCGTCGTCGGCGGTGACGTCGTGCGCGGCGACACCATCACCGTCGCCATCACCGCCCTCGGAGACCTGCGCAACCACGAGCCGGTGACCCGGGCCGGCGCCCAGCCCGGCGATGTCGTCGCGGTGACGGGCTGGCTCGGCTGGTCGGCGGCGGGCTATGCGGTGCTCTCGCGCGGCTTTCGCTCGCCGCGCGCCTTCGTCGAGGCACACCGGCGCCCCGAGCCGCCATACCACGCGGGCCCCGCGGCGGCCGGCCTCGGCGCCACCGCCATGACCGACGTCAGCGACGGTCTCGTCGCCGACCTCGGGCACATCGCCGAGTCCAGCAAGGTCCGCATCGATCTGCGCTCCGGACTCATCGACATCCCGACACAGATGAGCGACATCGGCCAGGCCGTCGGCGTGGACCCGCTGCAATGGGTGCTGACCGGCGGCGAGGACCACGCGATCGTGGCGACGTTCCCGCCGGACGTGAAGCTGCCCGCCCGCTGGAAGGTGATCGGCGAGGTCCTCAACCCCTCCGCGCTGCCCACGGTCACCGTGGACGGCGCGCCCTGGACCAGCCAGGGCGGCTGGGACCACTTCGGGGACGATCCCGCATGATCCCCCGCGTGCTGACCGTCGCCGGATCCGACTCCGGCGGCGGCGCCGGCATCCAGGCCGACCTCAAGACGATGCTCGCGCTCGGGGTGCACGGCATGAGCGTGGTCACCGCCGTCACCGCGCAGAACTCGCTCGGTGTCCAAGGCGTGTGGGAGCTTCCGGTGGAAGCGGTGCGGGCCCAGTACCGGGCGGTCGTCGACGACATCGGCGTCCAGGCGGTGAAGACCGGCATGCTGGCGTCGGCCGCCCTCGTCGAGGCCGTGGCCGACCTCCTCGCCACCACCGAGGCCCCGGTCGTCGTGGACCCGGTGGGCGTCTCCAAGCACGGCGACCCGCTGCTCGCCGCCGAGGCCCTCGACTGCGTACGCACCCGGCTGCTGCCGACCGCGACCGTCGCCACGCCCAACCTGGACGAAGTGACCCAGATCACCGGCATCCTGGTCGAGGACGAGGACGGAATGCGCCGCGCGGCGGAGGCGATCCTGGGGTTCGGTCCGCGCTGGGCGCTCATCAAGGGCGGCCACTACCCCGGCGACGCCCTCGACCTCCTGACCGACGGCCACGAGGAACACTGGCTGCGCGCCCCGCGCCTGGACAACCGGCACACCCACGGCACGGGCTGCACGCTCGGCTCCGCCATCGCCTCCCACCTCGCCCGGGGGCTCGCGGTCCCGGAGGCGGTCAGGGCGGCCAAGGAGTACGTGACCGGCGCCATCGGTGCGGGGTTCGCACTCGGCGCGGGCATCGGGCCCGTCGACCACGGCTGGCGCTTCCGGTAGGGGGCCCCGATGGGGGCCGGGGGTCCGGACCTGGTTCGGCCTCTGGGCACGGGTCCGGGCATGGCTCCGGTACCGGCGTGGACGGGCTCCGGGTACGGGTCCGGGTACGGCAAAAAGCCGGTCCACCGAGGTGGACCGGCTTTTCAAGGCAACCGCAGGGCTGCGCTACGACAGACGTCGCAATTAGCGCGAGACCTTGCCGGCCTTGATGCACGAGGTGCAGACGTTGAGCCGCTTCGGCGTCCGACCGACCACGGCACGCACACGCTGGATGTTCGGGTTCCAGCGACGAGACGTACGGCGGTGCGAGAAGGAAATGTTGTTGCCGAAGCTCGGCCCCTTGCCGCAGACGTCGCAGTTGGCAGCCACGGGTCACTCCAAAAGCTTCAGATGCATTAAATGCACTTACAGTGAATCCGGCGCACCGGAATCAGAGATCTGAAGTGGCTTGCCGGGGGAATCGGCCCGACTCTCGCCGGGCAACCGAAGCAGCATACAACGCCTGCTCCTGAGATACGAAACTACCACGGCTGCGGCCGCCCCCGACCCGGCCCCCGGCCCGCACCGGGTCTACCCTGCGGTTTCGGCCGCATCCCCCACGCGGCCGGCCCGCCGCTCCCACAAGGAGGACCACCAGGTGCCGCAGACCCTCGATGCCGTCGCGGTACGCGGCTGGTGCGCGCTGGCGCTCGACGCACTGGGCCGGGACCGCGAGGCGATCGACGCGATCAACGTGTACCCGGTCGCGGACGGGGACACGGGCACCAACCTCTATCTGACGATGGAGTCCGCGGCGCAGGCCGTCGAGGCCGTCTTCGCCGCCTATCCCGAGCCGCCGGTGTACGCGGGCGTCCCGCCCACCGCCGACGTCGTACGGGCCATGGCGCACGGCGCGCTGATCGGCGCCCGGGGCAACTCCGGCACGATCCTCGCCCAGCTCCTGAGGGGCATGGCCGAGGTCCTCCAGGACGACGGGGACCTGGCCAGGGCGCTGCACCGGGCCGCCTCCGCCGCCTATCTCGCGGTCGCCCACCCCGTCGAGGGCACCGTCCTGACGGTGGCCACGGCCGCCGCCGAAGCGGCCCGGAAGGCGAGCGGCACCCCGGCCGCCGTGGCGCAGGCCGCCTACGCGGGTGCCCGCGACGCCCTGGACGCGACACCTTCCCAGCTCGCCGCCCTCGGGCGCGCGGGCGTGGTGGACGCGGGCGGACGGGGCCTGGTCACCGTGTTGGGCGCCCTGGTCCAGGCGCTCTCCGGCGAAGCCCCGGTGGTGCGCGGAGAGGCACCCGTGCCGGTGCCCGTGACGGACTGCCCGGCCGAGGCCGAGGCGGCGGGCCCCGCCTTCGAGGTGATCTACCTCCTGGAGGCCGACGACGTGGCCGTGGACCGGTTGCGGACCCGGCTCGACCGGCTCGGCGATTCCCTGGTCGTGGTCGGCGGCGACGGCCTGTGGAACGTCCATGTGCACGTCGACGACGCGGGCGCCGCCGTGGAGGCCGGGGTCGAGGCGGGCCGCCCGTACCGGATCCGCATCACGCACTTCGAGCAGTCGGCCGCCGCCGAGCCGCCCAGGGAACAGGTCCAGCGGGCCGTGGTCGCGGTCGTGCCCGGCGAGGGCCTTGCGGGGCTCTGCGCCGAGGCCGGCGCGACGACGGTGCTCGCCCGGCCCGGGGAGCCCCCGGCCAGCGGCGAACTCGTCGAGGCGATCCGGCGCGCGCACGCCCGCGAGGTGGTGCTCCTGCCCAACGACGCCGAGCTGCGCCACACGGCGGCGGCCGCCGTCGAACAGGCCAGGGCCGAAGGCATCCGGGTCGCGCTCATCCCGACTCGGGCCGCCGTCCAGGGCATCGCGGCGCTCGCGGTCCACGCCCCCGACCGGCGCTTCGACGAGGACGTCGTCGCGATGACCTCCGCGGCGGGCGCCACCCGTCATGCCGAACTGGCCGTCGCCGAACGGCAGTCGTGGACGATGGCCGGCGTCTGCCAGGCCGGTGACGTGCTCGGTCTCATCGACGGCGACGTGGTCGTCATCGGTCAGGACCTCGCCGGCACCGCCCGCACCGTCCTCGACCGGATGCTGGCCGCGGGCGGCGAACTCGTCACCCTGGTCCTCGCCGCGGACGTCCCGCCGGGCCTTGCGGCGGCGCTCGAAACCCACGTGAGCAAGGCCCACTTGGCGGTCGACACCGTGGTGTACGAGGGCGGACGCCAAGGGGTTCCGCTGCTGATCGGCGTGGAGTAGGCCCCGCGCCCCGGTCCGCGCTCCCGCTCCTGCGCCCCGGGGGGGCGAGGGCTCCGTGGCCCCCCGCGCGGCACGGGCGTGACCAGCGGTTATCCACAGGTCTTGGCGGGCTGTCAGTGCCGTGGTGTGCAATGGATCGCGTGCCTGCGCTCGAAGAACCACTGAAGAAGCTGCTTGGCGGACCCACCGCGAAGGTGATGGCCGACCAGCTCGACCTGCACACGGTCGGCGACCTCCTGCACCACTACCCGCGGCGGTACGAGGAGCGGGGCCAGCTCACCAAGCTGGCCGAGCTGCCCCTGGACGAGGACGTCACGGTCGTCGCCCAGGTCGCCGACGCCCGGGTGCACACCTTCAACGGCGGGCGCGGCCAGCGCCTGGAGATCACCATCACCGACGGCAGCGGCCGCCTCCAGCTGGTCTTCTTCGGCCGCGGCATCCACAAGCCGCACAAGGAGCTGCTCCCCGGCAGCCGGGCGATGTTCGCGGGCAAGGTGTCGATGTTCAACCGGCGCATGCAGCTCGCCCATCCCACGTACGCGAAGCTCGGCGCGGACGCGGCGGAGACCGAGACGGACGACGGGGCGGACATCGCCTCCTGGGCCGGCGCCCTGATCCCGATCTACCCCGCCTGCAAGGGGTTGGAGTCCTGGAAGATCGCCAAGGCGGTCGACGCGGTCCTGCCCAGCGCCCAGGAGGCTGTTGACCCGCTCCCGGAGGCCCTGCGCGAAGGGCGCGGCTTCGTCTCCTTGCCCGAGGCCCTCCTCAAGGTCCACCGGCCGCACACCAAGGCCGACATCGAGGACGCGAGGCAGCGCCTGAAGTGGGACGAGGCCTTCGTCCTCCAGGTCGCGCTCGCCCGGCGGCGCCATGCGGACGCCCAACTCCCGGCCGTGGCAAGGCGACCCGCCCCCGGCGGCCTGCTCGACGCCTTCGACGCCAAGCTGCCCTTCACGCTCACCGAGGGCCAGGAGAAGGTCTCCAGGGAGATCTCCGACGACCTGGCGACCGAGCACCCCATGCACCGGCTCCTCCAGGGCGAGGTCGGCTCGGGCAAGACGATGGTCGCGCTGCGCGCCATGCTCGCCGTCGTCGACTCCGGCGGCCAGGCCGCGATGCTCGCGCCCACCGAGGTCCTCGCCCAGCAGCACCACCGCTCGATCACCGAGATGATGGGCGAGCTCGCCGAGGGCGGCATGCTCGGCGGGGCCGATCTCGGCACCAAGGTCGTGCTCCTCACCGGTTCCATGGGGGTGCCGGCCCGGCGCCAGGCCCTGCTCGACCTGGTCACCGGCGAGGCGGGCCTGGTCATCGGCACCCACGCCCTGATCGAGGACAAGGTGCAGTTCCACGATCTGGGCCTCGTCGTCGTCGACGAGCAGCACCGCTTCGGCGTCGAGCAGCGCGACGCCCTGCGCGGCAAGGGCAAACAGCCCCCGCACCTGCTCGTCATGACCGCCACCCCGATCCCGCGCACGGTCGCGATGACGGTCTTCGGTGACCTGGAGACCTCCGTCCTCGACCAGTTGCCGGCCGGCCGCTCGCCCATCGCCAGCCATGTCGTCCCCGCCCAGGACAAGCCGCACTTCCTGGCCCGCGCCTGGGAGCGGGTGCGCGAGGAGGTCGACAAGGGCCATCAGGCATACGTGGTGTGCCCGCGCATCGGTGACGCCGAGGAGGAGGCCCGGACCGCCAAGGGCAAGAAGAAGGCCGAGGAGGCCGAGACCGCCGACAAACGGCCGCCCCTCGCCGTGATCGAGATCGCGGAGCAGCTGCGCAAGGGCCCGCTCCAGGGGCTGCGTACGGAGATCCTGCACGGCAGGATGCAGCCGGACGACAAGGACGACGTGATGCGCAGGTTCGGCGCGGGCGAGGTCGACGTCCTGGTCGCCACCACCGTCATCGAGGTCGGGGTGAACGTGCCGAACGCCACCGCCATGGTGATCATGGACGCCGACCGGTTCGGCGTCTCCCAGCTCCACCAGCTGCGCGGCCGGGTCGGCCGTGGCTCGGCGCCCGGCCTGTGCCTGCTCGTCACCGACATGCCGGAGGCGAGCCCCGCCCGGGCCCGGCTCAACGCCGTCGCCGCCACGCTCGACGGCTTCGAGCTCTCCCGTATCGACCTCGAACAGCGCCGTGAGGGCGATGTGCTCGGCCAGGCCCAGTCCGGGGTGCGCTCCTCGCTGCGGATGCTCACCGTCATCGAGGACGAGGAGGTCATCGCCGCCGCCCGCGAGGAGGCCGTCACGGTGGTCGCCGACGACCCGGACCTCGACCGCCTGCCCGGCCTGCGCACCGCTCTGGACGCCCTGCTCGACAAGGACCGCGAGCAGTACCTCGACAAGGGCTGAGAGACTGGGGCGAGCACATCCGACGCACGGACAGACAAGGACTGAGATGACCCGCGTGATCGCCGGCCGGGCCGGTGGCCGTCGTCTGGCCGTACCGCCGGGCACCGGCACCCGCCCCACATCCGACCGGGCGCGCGAGGGCCTCTTCTCCACCTGGGAGGCGCTGCTCGGCACGCTCGACGGCATCCGGATCGCCGATCTGTACGCGGGCTCGGGGGCGGTGGGCCTCGAGGCGCTCTCCCGGGGCGCCGCCCACGCCCTGCTCGTCGAGGCCGACGTACGCGCCGCGCGCACCGTCCGCGACAACGTGGCGGCGCTGAAGCTTCCGGGCGCCGAAGTGCGGACCGGCAAAGCGGAACAGATCGTGACGGGCCCGGCGCCCGCCGACCCGTATGACGTGATTTTCCTGGATCCGCCCTACGCCGTCACCGATGACGATCTTCGGGAGATCCTGCTCACACTCGGCCGCGGGGGCTGGCTAGCGGAGGAGTGTCTCGTCACCGTGGAGCGCAGCACCAGAGGCGGGGAATTCGGCTGGCCCGAAGGATTCGAAGCGCTGCGGGCCCGTCGTTACGGCGAGGGCACGCTTTGGTACGGTCGCGCCGCCTCCACGTGCGACAACGCACCGCGAGACACCCCATGACCGGACCGGAGAGCGAGGGACACCAGATGCGCCGCGCCGTCTGTCCCGGGTCCTTTGACCCCATCACCAACGGACACCTCGACATCATCGCCCGCGCCTCCCGTCTGTACGACGTCGTACATGTCGCGGTGATGATCAACCAGTCGAAGCAGGGCCTGTTCACCATCGAGGAGCGGATCGAGATGATCCGCGAGGTGACGGCCGACCTCGGCAACGTGGAGGTCGAGTCCTTCCACGGACTGCTCGTCGACTTCTGCAAGCAGCGGGACATCCCCGCGATCGTCAAGGGCCTTCGCGCCGTCAGCGACTTCGACTACGAGTTGCAGATGGCGCAGATGAACAACGGGCTCTCGGGCGTGGAGACCCTGTTCGTGCCGACCAACCCGACGTACAGCTTCCTGTCGTCCTCGTTGGTCAAGGAGGTCGCGACCTGGGGCGGCGACGTCTCCCACCTGCTGCCGGCCACGGTCCACGCGGCCCTGGTCGCGCGGCTCGCCGAAAAGTGAGCCGGCCGCGAGCCGACTGACAGTCCGTCACCCGGTGTCGGGCGGGCGCCGACTGGCCTTACAGTCGTCCCGTCCGTCTCCAATCCGTTAGAAGAGTGGCGATCACCGGTGGACGTGCAGAAGAAGCTCGACGAGATCGTCGGGGTGGTCGGCGGGGCCCGGTCCATGCCCATGTCGGCCTCGTGCGTGGTCAACCGCGCCGACCTCCTGGCCATGCTGGAAGAGGTGCGCCAGGCGCTGCCCGGCTCGCTCGCCCAGGCCCAGGAGCTGATCGGCGGCCGTGAGCAGATGGTCGAGCAGGCGCGCCAGGAGGCCGAGCGGATCATCGAGTCCGCGCACGCCCAGCGCGGCACCCTGATCTCCGACACCGCCGTCGCCCGCCAGTCCCAGGACGAGGCGGACCGGATCCTGGACGAGGCCCGCAGGGAGGCCGAGGAGATCCGCGCCGAGGCCGACGACTACGTCGACTCCAAACTCGCCAACTTCGAGGTCGTCCTCACCAAGACGATCGGTTCGGTCGACCGCGGCCGCGAGAAGCTGCTCGGCCGTGGCCCCGGCCTGGACGATCAGGGCCGCACCGACGAGGACGCCCCCGAGTACAGCGCCGACCCGCAGACGCTCATCCACCGCGCCGACGAGTACGTCGACGCCAAGCTGGGCGCCTTCGAGGCGGTCCTCGCCAAGACCCTCGAAGCGGTCGGCCGGGGCCGCCAGAAGCTGCACGGCAGGACCGCGTCCGACGACCTCGCCGACCACATGGCCGCCCAGGACGCGGCCGGCGACCTCCACCAGCACACCAGCGACGCCGACTACCTCGCCGGCCTCGCCGGACTGGCCGACCCGGAGCCCGTCGCGGCGCACGCCGCCGAGACGCACATCCCGGCGCAGCAGCAGCCGGCGTACGACCCCTACGGCTACCAGCAGCCCCAGCAGGACCCGTACGGCTACCAGCACCAGTCCCAGCTCCAGCAGCAGGAGCAGTACGCGCAGTACGGGTACGTCCAACAGGATCCGTACGCCTACGACCAGGGTCAGCTGCACGGGCAGCAGCAGTACGTGCCGCCGCAGCCCCAGCACCAGCCGCAGCAGGCCGCGCTCGACGAGACCAGCCTCTTCGACACCAGCATGATCGACCTGGATCAGCTGCGCGCCTACGAACAGGGCCACGGGCAGCACCGCCCCTAGCAGGGCCCGTCCGGTAGCAGAGCCCGTCCGGTGGCAGGGCCTGTCCGATGGGCCGGGTGCGGGCCGGGACCTGGCCCCAGAGGCCGAAGAGGGCCGGATTGGGTCTATGGCGGCCGGTCCAGTATCCTGGCTCTTCGGTCGCGCGTACGTCCGCGATCCAAGCTGCCCGATTCGCTCAGCGAAGCCGGTGGCAGCCCACTCCACTACCTCGAAAGCAGGAAGAGCCCTGAGCACGCGCCTCGACCACCGCAACCCCCTCGTGTTCGACACACACGAGCTGGGACGGCGACCCGGTGCGCTCCAGCGGCTCTCCCGCACCGTGGAAGCCCCGAAGGAACTCGGGATCCCCGAGGTCATCCACGTGCCTGAGGGCAGGCCCGTGGACATCGAGCTCCGTCTGGAGTCGGTCATGGAAGGGGTGCTTGTCACAGGCACCGCCCGTGCATCGGCCGAGGGGGAGTGCGTAAGGTGTCTGGAGCCGCTTCAGCAGGACGTTGAAGTGGACTTCCAGGAAATGTTCTCGTACCCCGACACCGACGACCGGGGCCGCCACAAGGCAGCCGCGGACGACGATGCCGAGGACGACGAGGACATGATTCCGCTCGAGGACGGCATGTTCGACCTCGAGCCTTTGCTGCGTGACGCGGTAGTGCTCGCACTGCCGATGCAGCCGGTGTGCCGGGAGGACTGCCCGGGGCTGTGTTCCGAATGCGGAGCGCGCCTGGCGGACGACCCGGACCACCACCATGACGCCGTCGACATTCGTTGGGCGGCATTGCAGGGACTCGCCGGGACCATCCAGGACGGCGAGAAGGACAACATGAGCGGCACTGCGTCTGACGTGCAGGATGCCGCCGAGAAGCAGGAGAAGTAGCCGTGGCTGTTCCGAAGCGGAAGATGTCGCGCAGCAACACGCGCCACCGCCGGTCGCAGTGGAAGGCTGCGGTCCCCACCCTGGTTGCGTGCGAGCGCTGCCATGAGCCGAAGCTCCAGCACATCGCGTGCCCGAGCTGCGGCACCTACAACAAGCGCCAGGTCCTCGAGGTCTGAGCGGCTGGTGAGAGGCCCGATGTCTGAGTCCAACGCCAAAAAGGCGGACAACAACACGGCCTCGTCCCACACGCTTCTGGAAGGGCGGCTCGGGTATCAGCTCGAGTCCGCCCTTCTGGTGCGTGCACTCACCCACCGTTCGTACGCGTACGAGAACGGCGGTCTGCCGACCAATGAGCGGCTGGAGTTCCTCGGGGACTCGGTGCTCGGTCTGGTCGTCACCGACACGCTGTACCGCACCCACCCCGACCTCCCGGAAGGCCAGCTGGCCAAACTCCGGGCCGCGGTGGTCAACTCTCGTGCGCTCGCGGAAGTGGGCCGAGGGCTCGAACTCGGTTCCTTCATCCGGCTCGGCCGGGGCGAAGAGGGCACGGGCGGCCGGGACAAGGCATCCATCCTTGCCGACACCCTAGAAGCGGTGATCGGCGCGGTCTATCTCGACCAGGGGCTTGAGGCGGCGTCCGCGCTCGTCCACAAGCTGTTCGATCCCCTGATCGAGAAGTCCTCGAACCTAGGGGCCGGCCTGGACTGGAAGACCAGTCTCCAGGAGCTCACGGCGGCCGAAGGGCTCGGCGTTCCCGAGTACCTGGTCTCCGAGACGGGTCCCGACCACGAGAAGACCTTTACTGCTGCCGCCCGCGTCGGTGGTGTCTCGTACGGCACCGGCACCGGCCGCAGCAAGAAGGAAGCGGAGCAGCAGGCCGCGGAATCGGCATGGCGGTCCATCAGGGCCGACGCCGACGAGCGGGCCAAGGCGGTGGCCGAGGCCACCGTCACCACCTCCGACGGCGGGTCGCCGACCCCCGCCACCGGTGGCTCGGCGGTCTGAGCGCCTTTCCTTCGAAAGCCCCCGTCCGGCGCACTTCGGTGCCCGGGCGGGGGCTTCGCACGTCCCGGCGGGCCGTCGGCCGCACGCTCGGGCCCGCTGTGAGCGCCCGTCGTACACCGGGTAATCTGCGCCCATGCCTGAGCTGCCTGAAGTCGAAGTCGTACGGCGCGGACTCGAGCGCTGGGTGGCCGGGCGGACCGTGGCGGACGTCGAGGTACTGCATCCGCGCGCCGTACGCCGCCATCTCGCCGGGGGCGACGACTTCGCGGCGCGGCTCAAGGGGCACCGTGTCGGTGTCGCGCACCGGCGCGGCAAGTATCTGTGGCTGCCGCTCGCGGACGCGGAGGTGTCCGTGCTCGGGCATCTCGGGATGAGCGGTCAGCTGCTCGTGCAGCCGCAGGGCGCGCCGGACGAGAAGCACCTGCGGATCCGGGTGCGTTTCCAGGACGAGCTCGGCACCGAACTGCGCTTCGTCGACCAGCGCACCTTCGGCGGGCTCTCGCTCCACACCACCGTCGCCGGCAGCGCGGACGGCCTGCCCGACGTCATCGCGCACATCGCCCGTGACCCGCTGGACCCCGCCTTCGACGACGAGGCCTTCTTCGTGGCGCTGCGGCTGCGGCGCACCACGATCAAACGAGCACTGCTCGATCAATCGCTCATCAGTGGGGTCGGCAACATCTACGCCGACGAGGCGCTCTGGCGCGCGAAGCTGCACTACGACCGCCCGACCGCGACCCTCAACCGTCCCAAGGCGGCCGAACTCCTGGGCCACGCACGGGATGTGATGAACGCGGCGCTCGCCGTCGGCGGCACCAGCTTCGACAGCCTCT
The DNA here is from genome assembly GCF_040651795.1 of Streptomyces sp. NPDC048361. Lineage (NCBI taxonomy): Bacteria > Bacillati > Actinomycetota > Actinomycetes > Kitasatosporales > Streptomycetaceae > Streptomyces > Streptomyces sp. NPDC048361. The sequence goes on along the minus strand of NZ_JBEZKW010000038.1, from coordinate 41,467 downwards.
ACGTCAACGTCAACGGGGAGTCCGGCTACTTCGAGCGCTCCCTCGACGCGTACGGCCGCGAGGGCGAACCGTGCAGGCGCTGCGGAACGCCGATGCGCAGACGCGCCTGGATGAACCGGTCCAGCTACTACTGCCCGCGGTGTCAGCGGGCTCCGCGCTCCGCGTCGTAGCTCTGCTGCGCATCCAGGACCGCCGGCATCCGCCCCTCCACGAAGTGGATGAGTGAGAGCAGCCGTTCGGCGACCTCGCGGCCCAGCTCGGTCAGCTCGTAGTCGACCCGCGGCGGGTTGGTGGGCTGCGCCTCGCGCAGGACCAGTCCGTCGCGTTCCAGCGAGTGCAGCGTCTGGGAGAGCATCTTCTCGCTCACGCCGTCGACTCTGCGGCGCAGCTCGTTGAAGCGGGCGCTTCCCTCGTGCAGGGCGCCCAGCGTCAGGCTGCCCCACCGGCCTGTGACGTTCTCCAGGGTGCGCCGGGACGGGCAGGACTTGGCGAACACGTTGAACGCCAGGTCGGCGTCGGCCGCAGGGCACGGGCTATCGGCGCGCGGCGTATCCGTAGAGATCTCGTCCATAGCTCCACCATACGCTCCGACAGCGCTCGCACCTAGGTTGCGCTAACCAAAAGTTAGTGCTTTCCTGAGTGCAGCGCCGTAGCGGGCAGCCGCCGCGGAATCGGCCCGTGCCTGGTCGCGCCCGCTTTCTCCGCTCCTTACATACGCATGACCCGTCCTCCCGTACGCATGACCTGCCACGCCCTTGAGGGGATTACCGCCGTGATCACTCCTGTCGTCTCGATCGCCTACCACTCCGGATACGGCCACACCGCCGTCCTCGCCGAAGCCGTCGGCCAGGCCGCCGCCGAGGCCGGTGCCACCGTTCACGTCATCAAGGTCGACACCATCACCGAAGCCGAGTGGGAGTTGCTCGACGCCTCCGACGCGATCGTCTTCGGCTCGCCCACCTACATGGGTACCGCCTCCGGCGCCTTCCACCAGTTCGCCGAGGACTCCTCCAAGCGCTGGTTCACCGACGCCTGGCGGGACAAGCTCGCCGCCGGCTTCACCAACTCCGGCTCCAAGAGCGGTGACAAGGGCCACACCCTGCAGTTCTTCGGGACCCTCGCCGCCCAGCACGGCATGCACTGGGTGAACCTCGGCCTCAAGCCCGGCTGGAACGCCTCCACGGCCTCCGAGTACGACCTCAACCGGCTCGGCTTCTTCGCGGGCGCCGGCGCCCAGACCAACTCCGACCAGGGCCCCGAAGCCGTCCACAAGGCCGACATCGCGACCGCCGAGCACCTGGGCCGCCGCGTCACCGAGACCGCCCGCGTCTTCCTCGCGGGCAAGGCCGCCGTCGGCGCCTGACGCGCCCGTCCGCGGTTCGGATTCCGAGCAGACGAAAGGGCCCCTCCGTTCGCACCGGTGGGGCCCTTTCGTCTGTGCGCACGAACGCATCGCGTACGCATTACGTACCCGTGATTGCGTATGAGCGAGGCCATTGATCAATTGGCCGAATGCACGATCAATTCCCTGTCACGTGATCAATTGCTCGTACGTGCTCAGCGATCGATCGCATGATCAAAAGCCGAAGTCCTGCGTCCACCAGGGGCCGCCGGGCCCGAAGTGCACCCCTACACCCAGGGACTTGTACTGGCAGTTGAGGATGTTCGCGCGATGGCCCGGACTGGCCATCCAGGCGTCCATCACGGCCTTCGCGTCCGCCTGGCCACGGGCGATGTTCTCGCCGCCGAGGCCCTGCACGCCGGCCTTCGCGGCCCGGTCCCACGGTGTCCTGCCGTCCGGGTCGGTGTGGTCGAAGAAGCCGCGCGCCGCCATGTCGTCACTGAAGGCGGCCGCCAGCGAACCCAGCGCCGGGTCCGCCGCCACGGGGCTGCATCCCACCTGCTCCCGCTCCTGGTTGACCAGGGACATCACGGTCGCCGCCGCCGACACCTCGGCGCTCGGCACCTGGCCGCGCTGAGCGGGCGCGGCGCTCGGCGCGCTGTGGGTCGGAGCGGTCGAGGGGGAGGCGGGTTTCGAGGGCGCCGGGGCCGGGGCCTGCAGCTTCTTCCGCGGGGTGTCCGAGGGGGCGGCCGAGGGGGCCGACCGGGTCGCGGAGGCGCTGGGGGAAGGAGCCGTGGACGGCGTGGACGGCGTGGGCGCGGCCTTGGCCGGCTGGGACGGCGACGCCGAGTGCGACGGCGTGGGCGCCGCACTGGTGGGCCTCTCCGACTCACCGCCCTGGGGCCGCACATTGGGCGTGGGCGCGCTGTCCGTCTGGACCTGGCCACCCGTCGCGATGTCGCCGCTCACCTTGTACGTGCCGCCGCCGGGCAGCAGACCCGAACTGACGGCCACGGCGCCGACGGCCACCGCGGCGGAGACGCCGAGCAGTCCGGTGCGCACGGGAGTGATCATCCGCTTCTTGCGGCGCGATCCACCCGTGGACCGGCCGTCCGTACCCGCGGACCCGTCCGCAGGGACGGGAGCGGCGGCGGAGCGACGATGGCGTCCCATCTGCTGTGCCTTCCTCAATGCCGTGGACAATGCCCGGTCGCATTGCCGCAGGGGGCCCGGCCGCCCCCGAAATGATCAAATGGGCACTAACCCATACGGGTGAGGCTCATTTCGTCGCGACTGTACGCCATGGCCCATGGGGGCGAAGTGCAGCGTGAGCAATTGGCCCGTTAGCGTGCACGTATGAACGACGAAGCGCACGGCGATGTTCGACTCACGGCCTGGGTGCGCGGGCGAGTACAGCAAGTCGGCTTCCGCTGGTTCACCAGGGCGAATGCCCTGGAGATCGGCGGCCTCAGCGGGTTCGCCCTCAATCTGGACGACGGGCGCGTCCAAGTCGTCGCCGAGGGGCCGCGTGAGAATTGCCACCGTCTCCTCGACTGGCTCCGCTCCGACGACACACCGGGCCGGGTCGACGGGGTGACCGAGATCTGGGACACAGTGCGCGGCGGCTACGACGGCTTCGCCATCCGCTGACCCGGGGGCCGCACCCGCGCGGCAGCCGGCCGTGGTGACCCCCCGCATCCGGCTCGCGACCCCGCGCTGACCTCGAACAATCTGCCTGTTGCCAACCCGAGCGCGGCGTGGAAAGCTGCGGAGGTAAGGATGATCTCCACGCCCCCAAGGGTCCCCGACGAGTTCCGTGAAGAGGCAGCGCCGCGTGCTGAGCGGCCGCGTGCCCCCGGATTTCCGGTGGATACGGGGCGTGATCGTGTTGACCGTCAAACTTTTTGGTGAGACTCTGGAAGCCCCGCGCACCTTAGCTGTTTGGCATGAAGAACCGCAGTCAAGTCCAAGCACCGCGGGTGCGATTCCCTCACGACCCACACCGCTTCGGTCGGTCACTCAGTGTGGAGGACCATCCATCATGGCAAAGGCGCTTCTCGGTTACGTCGGCGGTTCCGACCCGCGACTCCTCGCCGAGATGCGACGGCTCCAGCAGCGCGTCCAGGACCTTGAGTCCGAGCTGAACCGGATTCAGTCCGAGAACGACGTGCTGTCGGCTGCCGCCGCTTCGCACCACGGCGATTCGCTGCTCGAAGGCATCGACATCGACGTCCCGCAGGCGGAGCCCGCACTCACCTGATCTTGGGGTGAGAGAGGCTTCCGTCGCTCTCGTCGAGATCGAGAGATCCGCAACACCTGCAATGTATTGCAAGGGACGCTTCGGCGTCCCTTCTTTCTTTCCGCCCGGTGCCACCGGGTCGGCCGCCTTTCTCGTCTGCTCTGATCTTCCCAGGACCTTCCTGGGCGAAACCGGCAGCGAAAGGTAGAGTCCGGCGGCGTGCACCTCAAGGCCCTCACCCTGCGCGGATTCAAATCCTTCGCGTCCGCGACCACGCTGAAGTTCGAGCCGGGCATCACCTGTGTCGTGGGCCCCAACGGATCCGGCAAGTCCAATGTCGTGGACGCCCTCAGCTGGGTCATGGGCGAACAAGGGGCCAAGTCGCTGCGCGGCGGAAAGATGGAGGACGTCATCTTCGCCGGGACGACCGGCCGCCCGCCGCTCGGCCGTGCCGAAGTCTCCCTCACCATCGACAATTCCGACGGCGCGCTGCCCATCGAATACGCCGAAGTCACCATCACGCGGATCATGTTCCGCAACGGCGGCAGCGAATACCAGATCAACGGCGACACCTGCCGGCTCCTCGACATCCAGGAACTGCTCTCCGATTCCGGCATCGGCCGCGAGATGCACGTCATCGTCGGCCAGGGCCAGCTCGACTCCGTCCTGCACGCCGACCCGATGGGGCGGCGCGCCTTCATCGAGGAGGCCGCCGGCGTCCTCAAGCACCGCAAGCGCAAAGAGAAGGCGCTGCGCAAGCTGGACGCGATGAAGGCCAACCTGGCCCGCGTCCAGGACCTCACCGACGAACTGCGCCGCCAGCTCAAGCCCCTCGGCCGGCAGGCCGCCGTCGCCCGCCGCGCCGCCGTCATCCAGGCCGACCTGCGCGACGCCCGGCTGCGCCTGCTCGCCGACGACCTCGTGCGCATGCGCGCGGCGCTCAGCGCCGAGATCGCCGACGAGGCCGAGCTGCTGCGCCGCAAGGAGAGCGCGGAGGCCGACCTCAAAGCGGCCCTGGCCCGCGAGGCCCACCTCGAAGAGCAGGTACGGCAGTTGGCGCCGCGGCTCCAGCGCGCCCAGCAGACCTGGTACGAGCTGTCCCAGCTGGCCGAGCGGGTGCGCGGCACGATCTCGCTCGCCGACGCCCGGGTCACCAGCGCGAGCGCCCAGCCCCCCGAGGAGCGGCGCGGCCGCGATCCCGAGGACATGGAGCGCGAGGCCGCCCGGATCCGCGAGCAGGAGGCCGAACTCGAAGCCGCACTCGAAGCGGCCGAGCACGCCCTGGAGGACACCACCGCCCACCGCGCCGACCTGGAGCGGGAACTTGCCGCCGAGGAACGGCGTTTGAAGGATGTGGCCCGCGCCATCGCCGACCGCCGCGAAGGCCTCGCGCGGCTGCACGGCCAGGTCAACGCGGCCCGCAGCAGGGCGGGTTCCGCGCAGGCGGAGATCGACCGGCTCGCCGCAGCCCGCGACGAGGCGGGCGAGCGGGCCGCCCTCGCGGAGGAGGAGTACGAGCAGCTCAAGGCCGAAGTGGACGGCCTCGAAGCCGATGACACCGAGCTCGCCGACGCCCACGACACCGCCAAGCGGGAGCTCGCCGCGGCCGAGGCCGCGCTGAGTGCCGCCCGCGAGGAGACCACCGCAGCCGAGCGCACCCGCGCCGCCGTCGCCGCCCGGCACGACGCCCTCGCTCTCGGCCTGCGCCGCAAGGACGGCACGGGCGCGCTGCTCGGTGCGCGCGACGCGCTGACCGGGCTGCTCGGCCCCGCCGCCGAACTGCTCACCGTGGCCCAGGGGTACGAGGTGCCGGTCGCCGCCGCGCTGGGCGCCGCCGCCGACGCCATCGCGGTCAGCGGACCCTCCTCGGCCGCCGAAGCCATCCGCACCCTGCGCAAACAGGACGCCGGCCGCGCGGCCCTGCTCCTGAGCGGCGCCCCCGAGGACCAGGACGAGCGGCCGGCCCGCGGTGACGGCCCGCCCCGCGCCGCCGACCTGGTGCGCGGCCCCGCCGAGCTGATGCCCGCCGTGCGGCGCCTGCTCCGCGACGTCGTGGTGGTCGCCACCCTGGAAGACGCCGAGGACCTCGTCTACGCGCGGCCCGCGCTGACCGCCGTCACCGCCGAAGGCGATGTGCTCGGCGCCCACTTCGCACACGGCGGCTCGGCCGGCGCGCCCAGCCTCCTGGAGATCCAGGCCTCCGTCGACGAGGCCGCCGCCGACCTCGCCGACCTGGCCGTACGGTGCGAGGAACTGGCCGGGGCGCAGCGGGCGGCAGCCGAGTGGCGCGGTCAACTGGCCGCACGCGTCGAGGAGTTGGGGGAGCGCAGGCGGCACGCCGAGAAGGCGCGGTCCTCCGTCGCCCAGCAGCTCGGCCGCCTCGCCGGGCAGGCCAGGGGAGCGGCCGGCGAGGCCGAACGGACCGCCGCCGCGGCCACCCGGGCCCAGGAGGCCCTGGAAAGGGCCACCGAGGAAGCCGAGGAGCTGACCGAGCGGCTGCTCGTCGCCGAGGAGATGCCGGTCGAGGAGGAGCCCGACACCTCGGTGCGCGACCGGCTCGCGGCCGACGGCGCCAACGCCCGCCAGACCGAGATGGAGGCCCGCCTCCAGGCCCGTACGCACGAGGAGCGGGTCAAGGCGCTCGCCGGGCGGGCCGAGGCGCTCGACCGCGGGGCGCGGGCCGAACGCGAGGCGCGGGCCAGGGCCGAGCAGCGCCGCGCCCGGCTGCGGCACGAGGCGGCCGTCGCCGAAGCCGTCGCGTCGGGCGCCCGTATCCTCCTCGCCCACGTCGAGGTGTCGCTGGTACGGGCCGAGCGCGAGCGGGCCGGGGCCGACTCCGCCAAGGCCGAGCGCGAGCAGGAACTGACCGCCGCGCGGGGCGCGGGCCGCGACCTCAAGGCGGAGCTCGACAAACTCACTGATTCAGTTCACCGCGGCGAGGTACTAGGAGCGGAGAAGCGGCTGCGGATCGAGCAGCTGGAGACCAAGGCGCTGGAGGAGCTGGGGGTCGAGCCGGCGGGGCTCGTGGCCGAGTACGGGCCGGACCAGCCGGTGGCCCCCTCACCGCCCGCCGACGGAGAGGAGTTGCCGGATGACCCGGACCACCCGCGCAACCAGCCGGTTCCCTATGTGCGGGCCGAGCAGGAGAAGCGGCTCAAGGCAGCCGAACGGGCGTACCAGCAGCTCGGAAAGGTCAACCCGCTCGCCCTTGAGGAGTTCGCGGCCCTGGAGGAGCGCCACCAGTTCCTTTCCGAGCAGCTGGAAGACCTCAAGAAGACCCGGGCCGACCTCCTTCAAGTCGTGAAGGAGGTCGACGAGCGGGTGGAGCAGGTCTTCACGGAGGCCTACCGCGACACGGCCAGGGAGTTCGAAGGCGTTTTCTCGCGGCTCTTCCCGGGTGGCGAGGGCCGGCTTGTCCTGACCGACCCCGGCAACATGCTCACCACCGGGATCGACGTGGAGGCGCGTCCGCCGGGCAAGAAGGTCAAGCGGCTCTCGCTGCTCTCGGGCGGCGAGCGCTCGCTGACCGCGGTGGCCCTGCTCGTCTCCATCTTCAAGGCCAGGCCCAGTCCGTTCTACGTGATGGACGAGGTCGAGGCCGCGCTCGACGACACCAATCTCCAACGGCTGATCCGGATCATGCAGGAGCTCCAGGAGTCCTCGCAGCTCATCGTGATCACGCACCAGAAGCGGACGATGGAGGTCGCCGACGCGCTGTACGGCGTCGCGATGCAGGGCGACGGCGTCTCCAAGGTCATCAGCCAGCGGCTGCGCTGACCCGGGGGCGTCGGCCGTCTCTTCGCCGCACCAGCCCATGTTCAAGTCTTGAACAACGTGGGGCGAGTCCTGCCTCGAAGGTCACCACCTCCCAGGTATTGACTTCGAAACTTGAAGGCATAGTCTCTGCAACGTTGCTTTTACCTTCAAGTGGTGGGTATCCGGAAGGTGTGCACCACTTGTAAGAGTCCCCTCACGTCCGGCGACGCTGCCGGGCGGCCCCAGGAGTACACGTGACCAGTACCGCGCAGGCGCAGGCGTCCGGAGGCGGCCACACCGCACCGGACCACCTCGGCCATGTCATCTTCATCACGGCGGCGGCCGCGATGGGCGGCTTCCTCTTCGGCTACGACAGTTCCGTGATCAACGGCGCCGTAGAGGCGATCCGCGACCGGTACTCCATCGGCTCGGGGACGCTCGCCCAGGTCATCGCCATCGCCCTGATCGGCTGTGCGATCGGCGCCGCGACCGCGGGCCGGATCGCCGACCGCATCGGACGCATCCGCTGCATGCAGATCGCGGCGACCCTCTTCACCATCAGTGCCGTCGGTTCCGCGCTGCCCTTCGCGCTGTGGGACCTCGCCCTGTGGCGGATCATCGGCGGCTTCGCCATCGGCATGGCCTCCGTCATCGGCCCGGCCTACATCGCCGAGGTCGCACCGCCCGCCTACCGCGGCCGGCTCGGCTCCTTCCAGCAGGCCGCCATCGTCATCGGCATCGCGATCTCCCAGCTCGTCAACTGGGGCATCCTCAACGCCGCGGGCGGCGACCAGCGAGGCAAGATCATCGGCCTGGAGGCCTGGCAGGTCATGCTCGGCGTGATGGTCGTCCCGGCCATCCTGTACGGGCTGCTCTCCTTCGCCATCCCCGAGTCCCCGCGCTTCCTGATCTCGGTCGGCCGCGAGGCGGACGCCAAGAAGGTGCTCGCCGACGTCGAGAGCAAGGACGTCGACCTCGACGCGCGCGTCGCCGAGATCGAGCACGCGATGAAGTCCGAGCACAAGTCGAGCTTCAAGGACCTGCTCGGCTCCAAGATGGGCTTCCTGCCCATTGTCTGGGTCGGCATCGGCCTCTCCGTCTTCCAGCAGCTCGTCGGCATCAACGTCGCGTTCTACTACTCCTCGACGCTGTGGCAGTCCGTCGGCATCGACCCGTCGAGCTCGTTCTTCTACTCGTTCACCACGTCGATCATCAACATCATCGGCACCGTGATCGCGATGGTCCTGGTCGACCGGGTCGGCCGCAAGCCGCTCGCGCTCGTCGGCTCCATCGGCATGGCGATCGCCCTCGCGGTCGAGGCCTGGGCGTTCTCCGCCCACCTCGTCGACGGCAAGCTCCCCAACACCGAGGGCGTCGTGGCTCTGATCGCCGCCCACGTCTTCGTGCTCTTCTTCGCCCTGTCGTGGGGCGTGGTGGTCTGGGTCTTCCTCGGCGAAATGTTCCCGAACCGCATCCGTGCCGCCGCCCTCGGTGTCGCCGCGGCCGCGCAGTGGATCGCCAACTGGGCCATCACCGCGAGCTTCCCGAGCCTGTCGGACTGGAACCTGTCCGGCACGTACATCATCTACGCGATCTTCGCCGCGCTCTCGATCCCCTTCGTGCTCAAGTACGTCAAGGAGACCAAGGGCAAGGCGTTGGAGGAGATGGGCTAATCCCCGCTGCCCCGCTCTCCTCTCACCCGACCGCCCCGGCTCGCGCATCGAGCCGGGGCGGTCGGTTTGGGTTTGGTACGGAATTCCTGGGTCCGGGGATGGCGTGCGATTCTCCCGGCCATGGAAAGAAAGAGCAATCTTCCGCTGGTCGGCTCGATACTCGTGGGGGTGGGCGTGGCGACGCTGCTCCCCGGGATATCGCTGCGCGAAGGGTCCTCGCCCGTCCTGGGATTCGTGCTGACCGGCATGGTGTTCGCGTTCATCAACCAGCTGATCTCGTGCTACCCGGACGACATCAGGACCAGCCCGCCGGTCATGCTCCTGATCCTCGGCGCCGCCGGCATCCTCCAGGACACGCTGGTGTGGCTGCTCGCGGAGTGGGTGGGCGGCAAGCTGGACGGCTTCGAGGTCGACGGCTTCCTCACGGCGCTGCTCGGCGGGGTCATCGTGCGGGCGGTGACGCTCGTCTTGCTGGCCCTGAAGCCGCGGAGGGCGTCCGCGGAGCCGGCCTGAGGGGGCTTCCCCCAACCCCGCGAGCTCGCGCCACGCCGGGCGGGACCGGTCGGTGTTGGGTGCCCTGCCCGGCTCCGCGCGGTGGGTGTGATTGGTTGGCTCCGGGTGCCCTACAGGGGCGCGGGGAACTGCGCGACCAGCCACGCACGGTCCGCACGCCGAAGGCCGGGCCCCTGGGGCTCCGCCCCGGACCCCGTTCGCGCCTTGAAGGGCGCTCGTCCTCTCACGCCGGACGGGCTGAGGTGGCCCATGCCGGCCGGTATCGAGTAGTCAGGGCCGCGGCGGCCGGAGTTGACGGGACGGGACCTCACCGGCGCGGCAGCACCCGTTCGCAGAACAAGGTCAGACTCCGCCACCCCTCATCCACCGGCATCCCCCCGCACAACGGATGCAGCACCAGACTCTCCGCGTCGAGCGAGCCGCACTCCTCGGGTGTCAGCACGCGGTAGACGCCCTCCGCGCGCAGCTCCTCCACCGTCGTCGCCCCCGACTTCACCGCGGAGCGGATGTCCTTGGACTGCCAGGACGCATACATCCGCGCCTCGTGCAGGAAGTGCTCGCCGTACTCCGCCCATGTCCGGTCCGGGTCCTCGCTGAGGTGCAGCAGAGGGGTGCGCGCCGCGGGCATCATGCAGAAGCCCTCGGTGCCGTACTCCGCGAGCTTCTCGTTGTAGTACGCCTCGAGCTCCGGCAGGTGCGCGCTCGGGAAGAACGGCAGCCCGAGCCGGGCCGCGCGGTTGGCGGCCGCCCGCGAGGAGCCGCCGACCAGCAGCATCGGATGCGGCTCGGTGAAGGGGCGCGGTGTGACCCGCACCCGGCGTCCCCGGTACGTGAACTCCTCGCCGCTCCACGCCTTCAGGAGCGTTTCGAGCAGCTCGTCCTGGAGCTTGCCGCGCCGGCCCCACTCGACGCCCTGCTGCTCGTACTCGGCGGGCCGGTAACCGATCCCCGAGACCGTCACCAGACGGCCGCCGCTCACCAGGTCGAGGACGGCGATGTCCTCGGCCAGGCGCAGCGGGTCGTACAGCGGGCCGATGATCGCCGAGACGGTCACCGCGATGCGCCCGCCCGTCGCCCGGCCACCGCCCCCCATGGAGGCGCTGCGCGCCGCTGAAGTTCCTTGTGTCGCGCCGAAGACCGCGCCGGCGAAGGCAAAGGGGGAGGGCAGCCAGTTGTTGTCCGTGCCGTGGTGCTCCTCGACCTGGATGGTGTCGACGCCCCGGTCGTCGGCGTACGCGGCCATCTCCAGAGCTGCCCGGTAGCGGGCGGAGAGCGACTGGGCGGTGGCGTGCGGGTCCACCAGATTCATACGGACGACCGTGAACGGCATGAGAAATCCCCCTCCACCGAGCGGGTTCCGTGGGGAACCCCGGGCGAAGGGGGACGGTAGCTGACGGGGCGTCAGACAGCCAGGCTCTCGGCGGACTTGGTGGTCTCGGCGGCCTCTGCCCGCACCACCGGCGGCTTGGGCAGGGCGACGTACAGCAGGCCCGAGATCACGATGGTGGCGACCCAGCCGAGGCCGTACTCACCGATCGGGTTGTTCGCGGAGAGCGGCCCGGTGAACCAGTCGGACTTGGTGAACATCAGGCCGCCGAGCAGGCCGACCGCCCAGGAGGCGACCGCGGCGGGGGAGAAGCCGCCCTTGTACCAGTAGGCGCTGGTGCGGGTGGTGTCGAGCAGCGCCTTCGCGTCGTACTCCGTGCGGCGCAGCATGTCCGCGCCGAACACGCCGACCCACGCCGAGAACGCGACGGCGAGCAGCGAGAGGAAGGCGATGAAGGAGCCCATGAAGCTGGTGGCGACCAGCATCAGGATGCCGCCGAAGACCAGCGAGATGACCGCGTTGACGGAGACCGCCCAGTGCCGGGGGATCTTGAAGCCGAGGGTCTGCGCGGTGAAGCCCGCCGAGTACATCGACATCGAGTTGATCAGGAGCATGCCGACGATCGCGATCAGCAGGTAGGGCACCGCGATCCACAGCGGCAGGATCTCGCCGAGGAAGGACACCGGGTCGGCGGCGGAGGCCAGGTCCGGTGTGGAGACGGCCATGACCGCGCCCATCAGGACCATCGGCAGGACCACGATGCCGGCGCCGCCGATGGAGTTGCCGACGATCGCCTTAGCGGAGGCGGTACGCGGCAGGTAGCGGGCGAAGTCGGGGGCGGAGGGGATCCAGCTGACGCCGCCCGCGGCGATCATGCCGGTGCCCGCGACCATCAGGGAGGTCTTGCCGGCCGGCTGGTGGAAGACGGCGGACCAGTCGGTGTTCATGACCAGATAGACCAGGACCAGCACGGAGAACGCGCCGAACAGGAACGTCGCGTACTTGTTGCACTTCTGCACGACGTGGATGCCGAGACCCGAGATCGCGAACGTGATGACCACGAAGACGGCGAGCGTGATGATGATCAGGAACGTGTTGCTCTTGATCCCGAAGAGGATGTCGAGCACGGTCAGCACCGCGTAGGCGCCGGTCACCGCGTTGATGGTCTCCCAGCCCCAGCGCGCCACCCAGATCAGCGAACCGGGCAGCAGATTGCCGCGCTGGCCGAACACCGCGCGGGAGAGCGCCATGCCGGGGGCGCCGCCGCGCTTGCCCGCGATCCCGATCAGGCCGACCAGGCCGTAGGAGACAATGGGCGCGGCCACGGCGACGACGAGCGCCTGCCAGAAGTTGAGCTTGTACGCGACGACGAGGCTGGCGCCCATGGTGAGCAGCAGCACGCTGATGTTCGCGGCGACCCAGGTGGGGAAGAGCTCGCGGGTTCTCGCGGTGCGCTCCGCATCCGGCACCGGCTCAAGGCCGTGCGTTTCCAGGGTGCTCTGCGCTTCGTCGGTGGTGCCAGTGTTCATGGGGGTGGAGTTCCGTGCCTCTCGCTCGGCTCGACGCTGAGCCGGTGGGGATGGTCGAAGGGGACTCTACGCGCGTTGATGCTTCCTCCTCTATCGTACTTTAATCCGACACCTGCCCCATAATTCCGTTCCGTGCTCGGAGGAACCCACAAAATGGGTTCTCCCGCTGCCCATACCTGATACTGGGACGGTTATGGAATTCGTCATCCTTGCTGTAGTCATCGCCCTGGTCGCGGTCGGCGCGATCAGCGGGCTCGTGGTCAGCAGCCGCAAGAAGAAGCAGCTGCCTCCCACCGCGCCGCCGAGCACGCCGACCATCACAGCCCCGCCCGCCGAACCTCAGGTCGGTGAGGACGCCGCGGAGACGGCGCAGGAACCGCGCCGCACCATCGAGGAGGTCGGCCTTCCCGAGGCGCCCGCCACCCCGGTCGTCATCGAGGAGCCCCTCGTCGAGGCGCCGGCGCTCGATGTGCCCGAGCCGACCGCGGGCCGGCTCGTCCGGCTGCGGGCCCGCCTCGCCCGCTCGCAGAACTCGCTCGGCAAGGGGCTGCTCACCCTGCTCTCCCGCGAGCACCTCGACGACGACACCTGGGAGGAGATCGAGGACACCCTGCTCACGGCCGACGTCGGCGTCGCGCCCACCCAGGAGCTGGTCGACCGGCTCCGCGAGCGCGTCAAGGTGCTCGGCACCCGCACCCCCGTCGAGCTGCGCACCCTGCTGCGCGAGGAGCTCCTGACCCTGCTCGGCCCCGACTTCGACCGCGAGGTCAAGACCGAGGGCGGCGAGACCGTCCCCGGCGTCGTGATGGTCGTCGGCGTCAACGGCACCGGCAAGACCACCACCACCGGCAAGCTCGCCCGCGTCCTGGTCGCCGACGGCAAGTCCGTCGTGCTCGGCGCGGCCGACACCTTCCGCGCGGCCGCAGCCGACCAGCTCCAGACCTGGGGCGAGCGCGTGGGCGCCCGCACCGTGCGCGGCCCCGAGGGCGGCGACCCCGCCTCCATCGCGTTCGACGCCGTCAAGGAAGGCATCGCCGAGGGCGCGGATGTCGTCCTCATCGACACCGCCGGCCGGCTGCACACCAAGACCGGCCTCATGGACGAGCTCGGCAAGGTCAAGCGCGTCGTCGAGAAGCACGGCCCGCTCGACGAGATCCTGCTCGTCCTGGACGCCACGACCGGGCAGAACGGCCTGGTCCAGGCCCGCGTGTTCGCCGAGGTCGTCGACATCACCGGCATCGTCCTGACCAAGCTCGACGGCACCGCCAAGGGCGGCATCGTCATCGCCGTCCAGCGCGAACTGGGCGTCCCCGTCAAGCTCGTCGGACTCGGCGAGGGCGCGGACGACCTGGCCCCGTTCGAACCGGAGGCGTTCGTCGACGCGCTCATCGGCGACTAGCGGTACGTACGCAACGACGCCCCGCCGCACCGGTCAGGTGCGGCGGGGCGTTCGTATGGCCGGCCCGCCCCGGCCAGGGGCGTTCGCGCGGCCGGGGCGGGTGCGGGGCGCCTACGCCGCCGAGCGATGGCAGATGTACGCCAGCGTGCCCAGCAGGAGGCGGGCCTGCGGGGGACGGGTCGCCTTGTCCAGGGAGGGCGGACGCAGCCAGTTCACCTCGCCCGAGGGAGGCGCCGGTACATAGCTGCCGCGCGGCGGGCAGCGCAGGTCGAGGACCGCGTCGTCCCAGCCCATCCGGTAGAGCAGCCCCGGGAGTTCGCCCGAGGCCCCCGGGGCCACATAGAAGTGGGTGCGGCCGGTGGGCGTCGACGACACCGGACCCAGCGGAAGCCCCATTCGCTCAAGACGCACCAGCGCCCGCCGCCCGGCGGGGGCCGCCACGTCCAGGACGTCGAAGCTCCGCCCGACCGGCAGCAGTACCGACGCGCCCGGGCACCGCGACCACGCCTCGCTCACCTCGTCGAGCGTGGCGCCGGCCGGGACCTCCGGTGCGAAGGAGAGTGGATGCGCGCCCGGCGCGGTACAGGAGGAACTCCCGCAGGAGCACTCGCCGTTCAGGGCGCGGGCGCCCGGAGCGACGTCCCAGCCCCACAGGCCGGTGTATTCGGCCACCGCGGTGACCTCGCTCGTGCGGGACGTCCGTGTGGAGCGGCCGCGGCGCCAGGAGCCGGGCCCGGTCTCCCTGATACCCCGGCTGCCGCCGATCGTGAAGCCCATGCCCCCTCCAACGGGTCTGCCGCGTCCGTGGTTACGACGCCAGTGACATAGTCGTGACGATCCGGAGTTTTCCCGTCACATTCCGTCTCCGCCAGGTCGGACACGGTCGTGAAAGGGGTGGTGCGATGTGCGCCGTGCGCCCCGGCTCACTCCGCTCCACCCGACGCTGATCGTCATGTGTCAAGTGAATCGCGCCCGGCCGCAAGGGAGTTCATTCGAAGGGGTGGCGAATGGTGGCGTTTCCTCAATCGCCATGGCCGGACGGGTGATCGTAGGATTACTGTCGGTGCACAGGCCTGGGGGGTATACGCACCCGCGGGTATGCCGGGGGCAAGCCGGTCTCCGGTCCGAGCGGGTGCAACCGCGGGACAGGAGGCCCAACTAGCGGCATTCTGATAGGGGTTCGCGCAATCGACGCACAACCGACGCACATGAGGCTTCAGCAGATTGGGGGCGTCCCAGTGGGCGGCAGTGGGGCTAGTGGTACGAGCGCCGGCAAGCGCCCCAACGAGCAGCTGAGTTCGTGGTTCGTACGGAGCGGCTGGTCCAAGGGCGAGTTGGCGCGCCAGGTCAACCGCCGGGCACGCCAGATGGGCGCGCACCACATCAGTACCGACACCTCCCGGGTGCGGCGCTGGCTCGACGGCGAGATGCCGCGCGAGCCGATCCCCCGGATCCTCTCCGAGCTGTTCTCCGAGCGCTTCGGCAGCGTCGTCGCCATCGAGGACCTCGGCCTGCGCCAGGCCCACCAGTCGCCCTCCGTGTCCGGGGTCGACCTGCCCTGGGCCGGCCCCCAGACGGTGTCGCTGCTCAGCGAGTTCTCCCGCAGCGACCTGATGCTCGCCCGGCGTGGCTTCCTCGGCACCTCCCTGATGCTCGCGGCGGGCCCCGCCCTGATCGAGCCCATGCAGCGCTGGCTCGTGCCCTCCCCGGCGAGCGAGCCCGGCCCGCCCGAGACCGCCGCGAGCGCCCGCCGCCCCTCCCGGCTCTCCAAGCCCGAGCTGGAACTGCTCGAATCCACCACCGCCATGTTCCGCCAGTGGGACGCGCAGAGCGGCGGGGGACTGCGCCGCAAGGCCGTCGTCGGCCAGCTCCACGAGGTCACCGACCTGCTCCAGGAGCCCCAGCCGGCCGCCACCGCCAAGCGTCTCTTCCAATGCGCGGCCGAACTCGCGGAACTGGCCGGTTGGATGAGCTACGACGTCGGCCTCCAGCCCACCGCCCAGAAGTACTTCGTGCTCGCCCTGCACGCCTCCAAGGAAGCGGGCGACAAGCCCCTCGGCTCGTACATCCTGTCGTCGATGAGCCGCCAGATGATCCACCTCGGCCGGCCCGACGACGCGCTCGAACTCATCCACCTCGCCCAGTACGGCAGCCGCGACTGCGCGACCGCCCGCACCCAGGCCATGCTGTACGCCATGGAGGCCCGCGCCTACGCCAACATGGGCCAGCCCAGCAAGACCAAGCGGGCCGCGCGGATGGCCGAGGACACCTTCGGTGACGCCGGGCTCGACGGCGAGCCGGAGCCCGACTGGATCCGCTTCTTCTCCGAGGCCGAGCTCAACGGCGAGAACGCCCACTCCTACCGCGACCTCGCCTATGTGGCCGGCCGCAGCCCCACCTACGCCTCGCTCGCCGAGCCCGTGATGGGCCGGGCCGTCGACCTGTTCGGCAAGGACGACGAACACCAGCGCTCCTACGCCCTCAACCTCATCGGCATGGCCACCGTGCACCTGCTCAAGCGGGAGCCCGAGCAGTCGACCGTCCTGGCCGAGCAGGCCCTCAGAGTCGCCAAGCGGGTCCGCTCCGAGCGGGTCAACACCCGGCTGCGCAAGACCGTCGACACCGCCGCCCGCGACTTCTCCGACGTCGCGGAGGTGGTCCGCATGACCGACCTGCTCACCAGGGAGCTGCCCGAGACGGCCGAGGCCGTCTGAGGCACCGGACGTCGCCCCCGACGGCGACGGCATACAAAAGACGCCGGCCGCGACCTTCACCCCGTTCTGCCCGACTCGGCTCCCCCACGCCAGGTCAAGCGGGTGAGGCCGCGGCCGGTCCGGTGCCCGCGGGACCCACCGGGACGGCCGTCCCGCACTCCCGCCGATCCGGCAGTTCACGGGCGCGTAACACGCCCGCCTCCTTCGTCACTGCGGCGAAACATCGTGCGGCATAGACGGAAACCGCGCTGGGACAACCTCATGGCGCATAACCGGCCACCCGCCAGTTCCCGCCCGAGTAACGCCCCCGCACGGGCCTACCGACGACGAGGAGACGCCGATGCCCCCAGGCATCACGCTCGCAGCTGACGCCCCGCAGCTGTCCAGCGCCAACACCGGATTCATGCTGATCTGCTCAGCGCTGGTGATGATCATGACGCCCGGGCTCGCCTTCTTCTACGGAGGGATGGTCCGCGTCAAGAGCACCCTCAACATGCTCATGATGAGCTTCATCAGCCTCGGCATCGTCACGATCCTGTGGGTGCTCTACGGATTCAGCCTGGCCTTCGGCGAGAGCAACGGCTTCATCGGCTGGTCCAAGGCGTACTTCGGGCTCAGCGGCATCGGCCTGGTCCAGCTCTGGCCCGGATACACCATCCCGATCTACGTCTTCGCCGTCTTCCAGCTGATGTTCGCGGTCATCACACCCGCCCTCATCAGCGGGGCGCTCGCCGACCGTGTCAAGTTCAGCGCCTGGGCCCTGTTCACCGCCCTGTGGGTCACCGTCGTCTACTTCCCCGTCGCGCACTGGGTGTGGGCCTCGGACGGCTGGCTTTTCAAGAAGGGCGTCATCGACTTCGCCGGCGGTACCGCCGTGCACATCAACGCGGGTGCGGCCGCCCTCGGCGTGATCCTCGTCATCGGCAAGCGCGTCGGCTTCAAGAAGGACCCGATGCGGCCGCACAGCCTGCCGCTCGTCATGCTCGGCGCGGGCCTGCTGTGGTTCGGCTGGTTCGGCTTCAACGCGGGCTCCTGGCTCGGCAACGACGACGGCGTGGGCGCCGTGATGTTCGTCAACACCCAGGTCGCCACAGCCGCCGCCATGCTCGCCTGGCTGGTGTACGAGAAGCTCCGCCACGGCTCCTTCACCACGCTGGGAGCCGCGTCCGGCGCGGTCGCGGGCCTCGTCGCCATCACCCCCTCCGGCGGCTGCGTCAGCCCGCTCGGCGCCATCGCGATCGGCGTGATCGCCGGTGTCCTGTGCGCCATGGCGATCAACCTCAAGTACCGCTTCGGATTCGACGACTCGCTCGACGTCGTGGGCGTCCACATGGTCGGCGGCATCACCGGCTCCCTCCTCGTCGGCCTCTTCGCCACCGGCGGCGTACAGTCCACCGCCAAGGGCCTCTTCTACGGGGGCGGCCTCGACCAGCTCGGCAAGCAGGCGCTCGGCGTCGGCGCCGTCCTCGGCTACTCCCTGGTGGTCTCCGCGGTCCTCGCCTTCGCGCTCGACAAGACGATCGGCATGCGGGTCCCCGAGGACGACGAGATCTCCGGCATCGACCAGGTCGAACACGCCGAGACGGCCTACGACTTCAGCGGCGCGGGCGGCGGCACCGCACCCCGCAGGACCGTCGCGGCCCCGGGCGGCCTGGCAGCGAACAAGAAGGTGGACGCATGAAGCTCATCACCGCGGTCGTCAAGCCGCACCGGCTCGACGAGATCAAGCAGGCCCTCCAGGCCTTCGGGGTGCACGGTCTGACCGTGACCGAGGCCAGCGGATACGGACGGCAGCGCGGCCACACCGAGGTCTACCGCGGCGCCGAGTACACCGTCGACCTCGTACCCAAGATCCGCATCGAGGTCCTGGTCGAGGACGACGACGCCGAGGAACTCATCGAGGTCGTGGTCAAGGCGGCCCGCACCGGCAAGATCGGCGACGGGAAGGTGTGGAGCGTGCCCGTCGAGACGGCGGTACGGGTGCGCACCGGCGAACGCGGACCCGACGCGCTGTAGGCGGTGTCCGATGGGTCGGGGTCGGGGTCGGCACGGTCAAGGAGCTGCTGGGTGGCGAGCGTTGAAGTGAGTACCGAATCCCGTGACGAGGGCCCCGAGCCCGGCGGCTACGCGGCGGCCCGGCTGCGCCTTCTCACCGAGAAGGGGTCGTCCGGGCCGCCGCGCCGCACGGCCCTGGCCGAGCTGACCGACGCCTGGCTGGCCACGCTGTTCACCGCCGCCGCCCGCGAGGCCGGGGTGAGCGGCGCGTCCCTGGTCGCGGTCGGCGGCTACGGCCGGGGCGAACTCTCCCCGCGCAGCGACCTCGACCTGCTGCTCCTGCACGACGGCCGGGCCGACACCGACGCCGTCGCCCTGCTCGCCGACCGCTTCTGGTACCCGGTATGGGACCTCGGCCTCGACCTCGACCACTCGGTGCGCACCGCCGCCCAGGCCCGCAAGACCGCGGGCGACGACCTCAAGGTGCAGCTCGGCCTCCTCGACGCCCGCCATGTCGCCGGCGACCTCGCCCTCACCTCCGCGCTGCGCACCACCGTCCTCGCCGACTGGCGCAACACCGCCCCCGCTCGGCTGCCCGAACTCGACGAGCTGTGCCGTGAACGAGCCGAGCGCCATGGCGAGTTGCAGTACCTCCTGGAAGGCGACCTCAAGGAGTCGAGGGGCGGACTGCGCGACGCCACAGCGCTGCGCGCCGTCGCCGCGTCCTGGCTCGCGGACGCCCCGAGGGAGGGCCTCGCCGAGGCACGCCGCCGCCTCCTGGACGTACGCGACGCGCTGCACCTGTGCACCGGACGCGCCACCGACCGCCTCGCGCTCCAGGAACAGGACGCCGTCGCGGCCGAACTGGACCTCCTCGACGCCGATGTGATGCTCCGTCAGGTTTCGGCGTCGGCCCGCGTCATCTCCTACGCCGGCGACGTCACCTGGCGCGAGGTCGGCCGGGTGCTGCGCGCCCGCTCCGCCCGGCCGCGCCTGCGCCGGCTCTTCGGCGGTGGCCACACCGGCGCCCCCGTACGCACCCCGCTCGCCGAAGGCGTCGTCGAGCAGGACGGCGAGGTCGTGCTCGCGCTGACCGCACGCCCCGAGAAGGACCCCGTCCTGCCGCTGCGCGCCGCCGCCGCGGCCGCCCGGTCCGGCCTGCCCATCTCGTTGCACGCCGTACGCCGCCTCGCGACCACCGCCCGCCCCCTGCCGACGCCCTGGCCCGCCGAGGCCCGCGATCAGCTCGTCACCCTGCTCGGCGCGGGCGCCGCCACCGTCCCGGTCTGGGAAGCCCTCGAAGCGGAAGGACTCATCACCGGGCTGCTGCCCGACTGGGAACGCGTCCGCAGCCGGCCCCAGCGCAACGCCGTGCACACCTGGACCGTCGACCGCCACCTCGTCGAGACCGCGGTGCGCGCCTCCCACCTCACCCGCCGGGTGCACCGCCCCGACCTGCTCCTGATCGCCGCCCTCCTGCACGACATCGGCAAGGGCTGGCCCGGCGACCACTCCGTGGCCGGCGAGACCATCGCCCGCGACATGGTTGCCCGGATCGGCTTCACCGCCGCCGACGTGGCCGTCGTCGCCACCCTCGTCCGTCATCACCTGCTGCTCATCGAGACCGCGACCCGGCGCGACCTCGACGACCCGGCGACCGTGGGCGCGGTCGCCGACGCCGTCGGCTCGACCGGCACCCTCGAACTGCTGCACGCCCTCACCGAGGCCGACGCGCTGGCCACCGGCCCCGCCGCCTGGTCGTCCTGGCGCGGCGCGCTCGTCGCCGATCTGGTCGGGCGGGCCGCGGCGGTCCTCGCGGGTGAGCCCGCCGACCCCGAGCCCGCCGCGATCACCGCCGAACAGGAACGCCTCGCCGTGGAGGCCCACCGCACCTGCGGCCCTGTCCTCGCGCTGCGCGCCCGTGCCGACGCAGCGCAGGCCAACGGAGCGCAGGCCGACGGAGCGCAGGGCGACGGATCGCAGGCCGACGGAGAGCGGGAGGAGGAACCCCTCGGTGCGGAACTCCTGGTCGCCGTCCCCGACCGGCCGGGCATCCTGCCCGTGACGGCCGGGGTCCTCGCGCTGCACCGCCTGACCGTCCGCACCGCGGAACTGCGCGCCGTCGAACTCCCCGATCCGGTCGGCGGCCCGGTGCTGCTCCTCCAGTGGCGGGTGGCCGCCGAGTACGGCGCGCTGCCGCAGGCGGCCCGGCTCCGCGCCGACCTGGTGCGGGCGCTCGACGGCTCCCTCGACATCGAGGCCCGCCTGGCCGAACGCGCGGCCGCCTACCCCCGGCGCCACGGCGGCCAGGCGCCACCGCCCCGGGTGACGGTCGCCCCCTCGGCCTCCCGGCACGCCACCGTCATCGAGGTACGAGCCCAGGACGTCCCCGGCCTTCTGCACCGCATCGGCCACGCCCTGGAGACGGCCGGCGTGCGGGTGCGCTCCGCCCATGTGTCGACGCTGGGCTCCAACGCCGTGGACGCCTTCTATGTGACGGACGGAGACGGAGTGCCGCTCGCGCCGCAAGAGGCGGCGAAAGTGGCCAAGGAGCTGGAGGCGGCGCTCAGCGACGCGGCCGGGCCGGTCTGAGCGACGTACCGGAGCCGGTCCTGCGGGACACCCCGCGGGGATGCGCTCAGCAGGCACCCCCGCGCGCCGCCCTCCCCCGGGATACCCTGGGGTTCGTTCACCCGACCGCCCCACGAGCCGAGGACCCGCAACCACCGTGTTCGATACCCTTTCCGACCGCCTGAGTGCGACGTTCAAGAACCTCCGGGGCAAAGGACGCTTGAGCGAGGCGGACATCGACGCCACGGCGCGCGAGATCCGCATCGCGCTCCTGGAAGCCGATGTCGCGCTGCCCGTCGTTCGCGCCTTCATCAAGCAGGTCAAGGAGCGCGCGTCCGGCCTCGTCACCTCCCAGGCCCTCAACCCGGCCCAGCAGGTCATCAAGATCGTCAACGAGGAGCTCGTCGGCATCCTCGGTGGCGAGACCCGGCGCCTCAGGTTCGCCAAGACCGCGCCTACCGTGATCATGCTCGCGGGTCTCCAGGGTGCCGGTAAGACCACCCTCGCCGGAAAGCTCGGCAAGTGGCTCAAGGAGCAGGGTCACTCCCCGCTCCTGGTCGCCTGTGACCTCCAGCGCCCCAACGCCGTCAACCAGCTGAGCGTCGTCGCCGAGCGCGCCGGCGTCGCGGTCTACGCGCCGGAGCCGGGCAACGGCGTCGGCGACCCGGTCAAGGTCGCGCAGGACTCCATCGAGTTCGCCCGCTCCAAGCAGTACGACGTGGTCGTGGTCGACACCGCGGGCCGCCTCGGCATCGACCAGGAGCTGATGCAGCAGGCCGCGGACATCCGCGACGCCGTCAGCCCCGACGAAGTCCTCTTCGTCGTCGACGCGATGATCGGCCAGGACGCGGTCAACACCGCGGAAGCCTTCCGGGACGGCGTCGGCTTCGACGGCGTGGTCCTCTCCAAGCTCGACGGCGACGCCCGCGGCGGCGCGGCGCTCTCCATCGCGCACGTCACGGGCAAGCAGATCATGTTCGCCTCCAATGGCGAGAAGCTCGAGGACTTCGACGCGTTCCACCCGGACCGCATGGCGTCCCGCATCCTCGACATGGGTGACCTGCTCACCCTGATCGAGCAGGCGGAGAAGACGTTCAGCCAGGCCGAGGCCGAGAAGATGGCCTCCAAGCTGGCGTCGAGCAAGGGCAAGGACTTCACGCTCGACGACTTCCTGGCCCAGATGGAGCAGGTCCGCAAGATGGGCTCCATCTCCAAGCTGCTCGGCATGCTGCCCGGCATGGGGCAGATCAAGGACCAGATCAACAACATCGACGAGCGCGATGTGGACCGCACCGCGGCCATCATCAAGTCGATGACCCCGGGCGAGCGCCACGACCCGACCATCATCAACGGCTCGCGTCGCGCCCGTATCGCCAAGGGCTCCGGCGTCGAGGTCAGCGCCGTCAAGAACCTGGTCGAGCGGTTCTTCGACGCCCGCAAGATGATGTCCCGGATGGCCCAGGGCGGCGGCATGCCGGGCATGCCGGGGATGCCGGGCATGGGCGGCGGTCCCGGCCGGCAGAAGAAGCAGATCAAGCAGAGCAAGGGCAAGCGCAAGAGTGGCAACCCGATGAAGCGCAAGGCCGAGGAGGCCGCGGCCGCCGAGCGCAAGGCGCAGGGCGGCGCGCTCGGTCTGCCCTCCGCGGAGGAGCAGAAGAACTTCGAGCTGCCCGACGAGTTCAAGAAGTTCATGGGCTGACAGCCCTGGGGCGAAAGCCCGCGGTCGACGAACGAGGGGCGCCTCCCGGCAGGTCCGGGCGGCGCCCCTCGCGCGTGCCCGCCCGCCCGGGGCGGCGCGCCGAGTGGTCACCGGGCCCGCACCCCGTCAGGACCGCCCGGAATGCCCTATCTGCGCGGGTCTCCAATAATGGCGCGTACCGGCCATGAGGAGAGCACGTGCCCACTTCCGTACCCCCGCGCGACCGCCCCGACCAGCCGTGGCGCTCGGAAGGTGCGCCGCCGCCGCCCGCGCCGAAGAAGAAGATGCCCGGCGGCTGGGGCCGGCTGATCCTCACCGCCCTGATCGTCTACCTCATCACCAACCTGATCCTGTCGTTCTTCAACGACGGCGACGAGACGACCGTCTCGTACACCGAATTCAGCAAACAGGTCGCGGCCGGCAACGTTTCGAAGATCTACGCCAAGGGCGACGCCATCCAGGGCAAGCTCAAGAAGAAGGAGCCCGTCCCCTCCGGCGAAGGCAGCGGCGACTACACGGAATTCACCACCCAGCGCCCCACCTTCGCCGACGACGACCTGTGGGCCCAGCTCACCAAGCAGAACGTCACCGTCACCGCCGAGCCGGTCGTCGAGCACCGCAGTTTCCTCGCCAACCTGCTCATCTCGCTCGCCCCGATGCTGCTGCTCGTCGTCCTGTGGCTGTTCATCGCCCGGCGCATGAGGGCGGGGCTCGGCGGTGGCGCCGGCGGGATGCTCGGCCGCAAGGCCCCGCCCAAACCCGTGGAGATGGCCGGCGGCAAGCGCACCACCTTCGAGGACGTGGCCGGTATCGACGAGGTCGAGGGCGAACTCAACGACGTCGTCGACTTCCTCAAGAACCCCGGCGCCTACCGGGAGATGGGCGCCAAGATGCCCGGCGGTGTCCTGCTCGCGGGCCCGCCCGGCACCGGCAAGACCCTCCTCGCGCGGGCCGTCGCGGGCGAGGCCGGGGTGCCGTTCTTCTCCGCGTCGGCCTCCGAGTTCATCGAGATGATCGTGGGCGTCGGTGCCTCGCGGGTACGCGAACTCTTCGCCGAGGCCCGCAAGGTCGCCCCCGCGATCGTCTTCATCGACGAGATCGACACCATCGGCCGGGCCCGCGGCGGGGGCTCCGGCATGGGCGGCCACGACGAGCGCGAACAGACCCTCAACCAGATCCTCACCGAAATGGACGGCTTCTCCGGCTCCGAAGGCGTCATCGTGCTCGCCGCCACCAACCGCTCCGACGTCCTGGACCCGGCGCTCACCCGGCCCGGCCGCTTCGACCGCGTCGTCCACGTCAGCCCGCCCGACCGCGACGGCCGCACCGCCATCCTGAGGATCCACACCCGGGAGATCCCGATGGCCGACGACGTCGACCTGGAGCAGGTCGCCCGCACCACCCCGGGCATGACCGGCGCCGACCTCGCCAACCTCGCCAACGAGGCGGCGCTGCTCGCCGTCAAACGCCAACAGCGTCAGGTCGGGCAGGCCGACCTCTCCGACGCCCTGGAAAAGGTCCAACTCGGCGCCGAGCGGCCCCTGGTGATGCCCTACGAGGAGCGCCGCCGCACCGCCTATCACGAGAGCGGCCACGCGCTGCTCGGCATGCTCCAGCCCGGCGCCGACCCGGTCCGCAAGGTCACCATCGTGCCGCGCGGCCGGGCGCTCGGCGTCACCCTGTCCACGCCGGACGCCGACAAGTACGCGTACACCGAGGAGTATCTGCGCGGCCGGATCATCGGCGCGCTCGGCGGCATGGCCGCCGAGCGGATCGTCTTCGACGTCATCACCACCGGCGCCGAGAACGACCTCGAACAGGTCACCAACCTGGTCCGCGGCATGGTCGCCCGCTGGGGCATGAGCGACCGCATCGGCCCGCTCGCCGCGCTGCCGAGCGACGCCCAGCAGGCGTACGGGCTCTCCGCGGCGCCCGGCACCCTGGACGCCATCGCCGCCGAGATGCGCCGCATCGTCGACGAGTGCTACGAGCAGGCGTGCCGGCTCCTGCGCGACAACCGCGACAAGCTGGACGCCCTCGCCGAGGCACTGCTCGCCAACGAGACCCTGGAGGAAGCGGCCGCCTACCGGGCCGCCGGCATCCCCCGCCTGGCGAAGGCGGGGGCGTAGCGAGACCGGAGCGGCCCGGGGGAGGGGTGGCTCGATCCCGGGAGGGCGCCTCGACTGCCCTTCGCCGCCCCGATACCGCAAGGCACCCCAACTGTCCTCGGTGGGCCCAATCCCACCGAGGTGTCTCAACTGCCCGCCCCCAGGCGGCCGTTACGGACATCCAGCGGTCGCCTGCAAACATTCAGGGTGTGCGGGCGATCAGATAGCGAAAGACATTGGGCATCCACACCGTGCCGTCGCGCCGGACGTGCCCGTGGAGCGCCTCGACGAGCTCCTTCTCCACCTGGGCCTGGTCGGTGGCGCGGGCCGCCGCGTCGAAGGCACCCGTCGCGAGCAGCCCCCGTATCGCGCTGTCCAGATCCGCGTACCCGAAGGGGCACGCCACCCGGCCCGAACCGTCCGGCCTGAGCCCGGCCCGTGCCGCCACGTCCTCCAGGTCGTCGCGCAGGCTCGGCCGCCAGCGCGGGGCCTCGTTCAGCCGGGCGGTCAGCCGCGTCGCCACCCGCAGCACCGCCGATGTCGCACACCGCTCCGGAGGACCCCAGCCGACGAGCACCACCGGGGTGCCGCGCTCCGCGAGCCCCACGGCCGACGTCAGCGTGGGCACCAGACCCTCGGTGTCACCGGCCGCACAGCCGATGGGCTCGAACGCGGTGATCACGTTGTACGGAGCGTGACCGGGCCCCGCGGCGTCGGCGGGCCCGCCCGACACCAGACGGGCCGCGCCCGTCGCCGGGGCGCCGTCCCGGCCGGGCTGCGGCGTCAGCCGCTCACGCGCCAGCGCGAGCCGCGCGGCACGCTCGGGACGGTCCACACCGGTCACCGCGGCACCCCGCGAGGCGGCGATGAGCAGGGCGAGCCCGGAGCCGCAGCCCAGCCCGAGCAGCCTGCTGGACGGGCCGACGTCGAGCCGCTGGTACGCCGCTTCGACAAGAGGGACCAGCATCCGTTCCTGGATCTCCGCCCAGTCCCGCGCGCGCTCGGACGAGCCCGCCACGGGGGCGGCGGTCGTGCGGGACTGATGCCGGACGAGCGTTGGTGTCATGGAAAGCGCCCCAATCCGCCGAGAGGTCAGTTGTGCCCTGAAGAACAGCCCCCCGTGAATGTCCGTACGCACTTCCCCCGTATGCCAGGGAACTCCGCATCCCGCCCCGCGTCCAGAGGGCGGAGGCATCCGGCACGCACAGCACGGGGCAGGAGGGGCCGGAAGGCGATGTACGTTCCGCCACCCTGCGCCGTACCATGCGCGCCATGGCCAAGGCACCCGTTCTCACGCCCCAGGCGGAAGACTTCCCGCGCTGGTACCAGGATCTGATCAACAAGGCCGAGCTCGCGGAGAACGGTCCCGTGCGCGGCACCATGGTGATCCGACCGTACGGCTACGGCCTGTGGGAGCGGATGCAGCACGAGATGGACGCGCGCATCAAGGAAGCAGGCGCCCAGAACGCCTACTTCCCCCTGTTCATCCCACAGTCTTACCTGACTCGCGAGGCTGAGCACGTCGAGGGCTTCGCGCCCGAGCTCGCGGTGGTCACGCACGGTGGCGGCAAGGAGCTCGAAGAGCCCGTCGTGGTGCGGCCCACCTCCGAGACGATCGTCAACGCCTCCTTCTCGAAGTGGGTCCAGAGCTACCGCGACCTGCCGCTGCTCATCAACCAGTGGGCCAACGTGGTCCGTTGGGAGATGCGGCCGCGCGTCTTCCTCCGAACGAGCGAATTTTTGTGGCAGGAAGGGCACACCGCCCACGCCGCCTATGAGGACGCCCGCGACTACGCGGCCCGCATCCACCGCGACGTCTACGCCGACTTCATGATCAACGTCCTCGGTATCGATGTCGTCCTCGGCCGCAAGACCGCCAGGGAGCGCTTCGCGGGGGCCGTCAACACCCTCACCCTGGAAGGGATGATGGGCGACGGCAAGGCGCTCCAGATGGGCACGAGCCACGAACTGGGCACCAACTTCGCCAAGGCGTTCGACACCCGGTACCTCTCCAAGGAGGGCACGCGGGAGCTCGTCTGGCAGACCTCCTGGGGTGTCTCCACGCGCATGGTCGGCGGCCTGATCATGTCGCACGGCGACGACGACGGACTGCGGGTGCCGCCCCGCCTCGCCGCCGTCCAGGTCGTCGTCGTGGCGATCAAGGGCGACGAGGCCGTCGCCAAGGTCCGCGAGGTCGGCGACCGCCTCAGAGCGGCCGGCCTGCGCGTCCAGGTCGACGACCGCATCGACACCCCCTTCGGCCGCCGCGCCGTGGACTGGGAGCTCAAGGGCGTCCCCGTACGCGTCGAGATCGGGCCACGCGACCTGGAGGCCGGCACCGCGATGCTGGCCCGCCGCATCCCCGGCGGCAAGGAACCCGTCTCCCTCGACGCCCTGGCCGGGCTGCTGCCCGCCGTCCTCGAAGAGGACCAGGCGCTGCTCCTGAAGCAGTCCCGCGAGCGCCGGGAGTCCCGTACGAGCGATGTCGCCACCGTCGGTGCGGCGGCCGAGGCCGCGATCGCGGGCGGCTGGGCGCGCATCCCCTGGGCGGACCTCGGGCCCGAGGGCGAGGCCGAGCTCGCCGAACAGGCCGTGTCCGTGCGGTGCCTGGTCGCCGAGGACGGGTCGGTGCCCGACGCCGATGACGCACCCGGTACGGTCGCGATCGTGGCCCGCGCCTACTGAGGGCAGGACCGCGCCTGCCAAGGGAGGGGGCCCGCCCCCCTGTCGCGGGAGGGGTCGTGCCCGCCGAGGGAGGGCTCGCGCCTGCCGAGGAGGACCGGGCCCGCCGTGGCGTGCCGGGCCCGGCACGCCACGGGTGGCGCACAGGCCACCCCGAGTCGGCTGAAACCCCTCTTGCGTCCGCGTCGGCAACGGCCGCTTCCGCGTGCGTACTTCTTCTACCCGCCGGGGCGTACCCGCCGCTACGTCATACCTTGGTGTGAGCTGTGAGCCTTCTCCGCAGATCAGCGCACCCGCCCTCGTCCGCACGCATCAATGCCAACTGACGGGTACGAGCAAATTATTTGGGATGCCCCGGAATAGGAACACAGCGGCCCTGCGGCTCGTTGTCACGACGTGAGCACGACACCACCTGTTCTCGCCGCAGAGCTGGCACAGGCGTGGGCCGACATTCAGCGGTACCACTCCGAGCTGCCGGACCTAGCCGCGCCCGAGTCCCTGATCGGAGAGTCGTCGTCCGCCTGCGGCGCCGAGCTCTCCTTCGAGCGACTGCTCCATGAGGCAGTCCACGGCATTGCCGCCGCCCGCGGTGTCCGCGACACCTCCCGCGCCGGCCGCTACCACAACCGGAGGTTCCTGGCGATCGCCGAGGAGCTCGGCCTCGACCACCCCGAGGAACCGCACCCCAGCAGCGGCTTCTCCCTGGTCACGCTGAACGCCGAGGCCAGGCGCCGCTACCGCCCCACCATCGAACGACTGCAACGCGCGCTGAAGGCGCACACCGTCGCCACCGCCGCCGACACCAAGCGCTCCTTCCGCGGACCTGCCGCCCGGCACGGCTCCTCCGGAGGAGGCGTGCGGGTCAAGGCGGTCTGCGACTGCGGGCGCAACGTGCGCGTGGTCCCCTCCGTCCTGGCCCAGGCCCCCATCGTCTGCGGCGGCTGCGGCAAGCCGTTCCGCATTCCGGAAGGGGCCGAAGTGGTCGCCGCGGTCGGCTGACCGACCCCGGGCCAGGCCGCCGGCAGGGGCGGCGAGGTCCGGGGGAGCGGGCCACCGGAGGTCCCTACGGACCCCCGGCGTGCGCACTCCAGGCGTGTGGCACAATGGCTAGCTGTACTCGACAGCCGCACAGGAACCCTCTCGCCTCCGGCTGACGCGTCCATCGGGCACCCGAGTACCGCAACCCCACGTGGCATCTCATGTGCCCAACCACGTCAAGACCAGGAGACACCACTCCAGTGGCAGTCAAGATCAAGCTCAAGCGCCTCGGCAAGATTCGCCAGCCGCACTACCGCATCGTCGTCGCCGACGCCCGCACTCGCCGTGACGGTCGCGCGATCGAGGAAATCGGTCTGTACCACCCGACGTACAACCCGTCGCGCATCGAGGTCAACGCCGAGCGTGCGCAGTACTGGCTGTCCGTCGGCGCCCAGCCGACCGAGGCCGTTCTCGCCATCCTGAAGCTCACCGGCGACTGGCAGGCGCACAAGGGCCTCCCGGCCCCCGCGCCGCTGCTCCAGCCGGAGCCGAAGGCCGACAAGCGCGCTTCCTTCGAGGCCTTCGCCAAGACCCTCGAGGGCGACGAGGCCAAGGGTGAGGCCATCACCCAGAAGGCCAAGAAGACCGAGAAGAAGGCGGACGAGGCCGAGGCCGCCGCCGAGTCGACCGAGGCCTGAGCATGCTCGAGGAGGCTCTCGAGCACCTCGTGAAGGGCATCGTCGACAACCCCGACGACGTGCAGGTCGCCTCGCGCAACCTGCGCCGGGGGCGCGTGCTGGAGGTCCGGGTCCACCCCGAAGACCTCGGCAAGGTGATCGGCCGCAATGGCCGTACCGCCCGCGCCCTGCGCACCGTCGTGGGTGCAATCGGCGGCCGTGGCATCCGCGTCGACCTCGTCGACGTGGACCAGGTCCGCTGACCAGTAGGGTCGCTTTACCTAGATACGCCGGCTCGGGCCGGGGAGGGCTTCTGGCCCTCCCCGGCCCGCAGTCGTATTCCGGGCGATAGTGGACCTAGTAGTGGACCCAGCAGAAACGAAGGCTGCGGCCTTCACCGAGGCCGCGTAGAGCCCGGGTGGAGCCCCGCCACCGGTCGTCATCGGAATGTGCCGGAAGTTGTCCGAAGGAGAAGCAAGCGTGCAGTTGGTAGTCGCGCGGATCGGCCGCGCCCACGGCATCAAGGGCGAGGTCACCGTTGAGGTGCGCACCGACGAGCCGGAGCTGAGGCTCGGCCCGGGCGCCGTACTCACCACCGACCCGGCGTCGGTGGGCCCGCTGACCATCGAGACCGGCCGGGTACACAGCGGCCGGCTGCTGCTGCGCTTCGAGGGCGTGCGCGACCGCACCGCCGCCGAAGCCCTGCGCAACACCCTGCTCATCGCCGACGTGGACCCGGCGGAGCTCCCGGACGAACCCGACGCGTACTACGACCACCAACTCATGGACCTCGACGTGGTCCTCGCCGACGGCACCGAGGTCGGCCGCATCACCGAGATCACCCACCTGCCCTCGCAGGACCTCTTCATCGTGGAGCGCCCCGACGGAACCGAGGTGATGATCCCGTTCGTCGAGCAGATCGTCACCGAGATCGACCTGGAGGAGCAGCGCGCGGTCATCGACCCGCCGCCCGGCCTGATCGACGACCGCGCCGAGATCGCCTCATCCAGGGATGACGAGGCCGCCGCAGGCGAAGACGACGCCCGCGACGCGGAGGACGCGCGCTGATGCGGCTCGACGTCGTCACCATCTTCCCCGAGT
Organism: Streptomyces sp. NPDC048361; assembly: GCF_040651795.1. NCBI lineage: Bacteria > Bacillati > Actinomycetota > Actinomycetes > Kitasatosporales > Streptomycetaceae > Streptomyces > Streptomyces sp. NPDC048361. The sequence continues at coordinate 11,164 of NZ_JBEZKW010000038.1, read as the reverse complement.
ACCTCGACCCGCTGAACGTCTCCCTGGTCGGCAAGGCCCGCGCCCGCGGCCAGCTCGACGTCCACGTCCACGACCTGCGCGACTGGACGTACGACCGGCACAACACCGTCGACGACACCCCCTACGGCGGCGGCCCCGGCATGGTCATGAAGACCGAGCCCTGGGGCGACTGCCTGGACGACGCCCTCGCCGACGGATACGAGTCCGGGGCACACGGCCCGGTCCTCGTCGTGCCCACACCCAGCGGCCGCGCCTTCACCCAGGAGCTCGCCGTCGAGCTCTCCGAGCGCCCGTGGCTGATCTTCACGCCGGCCCGCTACGAGGGCATCGACCGGCGCGTCATGGACGAGTACGCCACCCGGCTGCCCGTGTACGAGGTCTCCATCGGCGACTACGTCCTGGCCGGCGGCGAGGCCGCGGTCCTCGTGATCACCGAGGCCGTGGCCCGGCTCCTGCCCGGCGTACTCGGCAACGCCGAGTCCCACCGCGACGACTCCTTCGCACCAGGCGCCATGGCCAACCTCCTCGAAGGCCCCGTCTACACCAAGCCCCCCGAGTGGCGCGGACACGGCATCCCGGACGTCCTGCTCAGCGGCCACCACGGCAAGATCGCCCGCTGGCGCAGGGACGAGGCCTTCAAGCGGACCGCCCTCCACCGGCCCGACCTGATCGAGCGCTGTGAGGCCTCCGCCTTCGACAAGAAGGACCGCGAAACCCTCTCGATCCTCGGCTGGGCCCCCGAGCCCGGCGGCCGATTTTGGCGCAGGCCCAGCGACGTGGAAGAATAGGCCGCTGCCGTACGCTCAGCCGGCGCCCCTGCCACAGGGGGAACGACGCCCGCCCTTCGCGCACAGCACCCCATTCATCTCGAATTCCGCTGATGACCTGTGGCATCAGTGAGGAAGTAGTCCTTCATGGCAAGCCTGCTCGACTCCGTCAACGCCGCCACGCTGCGCAGCGACGTCCCGGCCTTCCGCCCGGGTGACACCGTCAACGTCCACGTCCGCGTCATCGAGGGCAACCGCTCCCGTATCCAGCAGTTCAAGGGCGTCGTCATCCGCCGCCAGGGCGCCGGTGTCTCCGAGACCTTCACGGTCCGCAAGGTCTCCTTCTCCGTCGGCGTCGAGCGCACCTTCCCGGTGAACTCCCCGATCTTCGAGAAGATCGAGGTCGTGACCCGCGGTGACGTCCGTCGCGCCAAGCTCTACTACCTCCGTGAGCTGCGCGGCAAGGCCGCGAAGATCAAGGAGAAGCGCGACCGCTGAGCCCCGGCTCACACCCGCGCACGGGTCTGACGGCGGCCGGATAAGCTCTGGCCCCGATGGACACCGAAGCACAGCACACGGAGCGCGACCGCCCCGCCGACCCCGACCAGGGTCAGGCGCGCCGGTCGCGCTCCGCGCGTTTCACCGCCCTTATGGGCCTGCGTCCCACCGCCTCTCCGGGCCCGCGTCCCACCGCCTCCCCGGGTCCGCATCCCAGCGCCTCCCCGGGTCCGCGTTCGGCCGCCCCCTCGGGCTCACGCCCCACCGGGCTCTCGGGCCACCTGGACGGCCCCTGGCGCAAGGCCGGGGCCCTGCTCGCGCTCTGCGTCGTCTTCCTCCTGCTGCTCAGTCACTTCGTGGTCCAGCCCTTCCTGATCCCCAGCGGCTCGATGGAACCGACGCTCAAGGTCGGCGACCGCGTCCTGGTGAACAAGCTCGCCTACGACTTCGGCGACACCCCCCGCCGCGGCGACGTCGTCGTCTTCGACGGCCGGGGCTCTTTCGTGCAGGAGACGCAGGACGGGAACCCGGTGGGCCGTGCGGTGCGTTCCCTGGGTGCGGCCCTCGGTCTGACCGAGCCCGCCGGCACCGACTACGTGAAGCGCGTCATCGGCGTCGGCGGGGACCACGTGGTCTGCTGCGACCGGCGGGGGAGGATCCAGGTGAACGGCACGGCCGTCGACGAGCCCTATCTCCACCCGGGCGACACCCCCTCGCAGGTGCCCTTCGACATCGTCGTGCCCGACAGCACCCTGTGGGTCCTCGGCGACCACCGCTCCCGCTCCAGCGACTCCCGCGACCACCTCGGCGACCCCGGCGGCGGCATGGTGCCCGTCGACCGGGTCATCGGCCGGGCCGACCTGATCGGCTGGCCGCTGGGCCGGTGGACGACGGTCGGAAGCTCCGGCGCCTTCGCGGACGTACGCGATGCCGGCGGGGGACATGGGTAACCGCGGGCGGCCGCGCCCCGACGCCCGCGACCAGCCGCTGCCCACCGGGTCCCGCCCCACCACCGCTCCGCCCACCACCACGGCGCCCGCCGGCCGGCGCGGGCAGGCCGGCCGGGCCGAGCGGCGCCGGCTCGCCCGCCGGGTGAAACGACGCAGACGCAGGTCGGCGGTGCGCGAGATACCGCTCCTGATCACCGTGGCGCTGCTCATCGCCCTCGTCCTGAAGACCTTCCTCGTGCAGGCCTTCGTGATCCCGTCCGGCTCGATGCAGCAGACGATCACCATCGGCGACCGCGTCCTGGTCGACAAGCTCACGCCCTGGTTCGGCTCGAAGCCGGAACGGGGCGATGTCGTGGTGTTCAAGGACCCCGGCGGCTGGCTCAAGGGCGAACAGAAGACGTCCACGAGCGAGGACCCCGTCGGCGTCAAACAGATCAAGGAAGGCCTCACCTTCATCGGCCTGCTGCCGTCGGACAACGAGCAGGACCTCATCAAGCGCGTCATCGGGGTCGGCGGCGACACCGTGAAGTGCTGCGGCACGGACGGCAGGATCACCGTCAACGGCGTACCCCTCGACGAGCCCTACGTCTTCACACCCCCCACCGATCCGCCCACGCAAATCCAATTCGAGGTAAAGGTTCCCCAAGGCCGGATCTTCGTCATGGGCGACCACCGGACCAACTCCGCCGACTCCCGATACCACCTCGACGACGGCCACCAGGGCACGGTCCCCGTCTCCGGGGTGGTGGGCCGCGCAGTGGTCGTGGCCTGGCCTTTCTCTCACTGGCGCAGGCTCGAAGTACCGCCCACGTTCGGCTCGGTGCCCGCCGCGCCCGGCGCTTTTGCGACGGCCGCGTCGCATAGGGTGGCGTCCCGGGATCCGGCGGCGGACCCCGACCAGGCGACCCAGCCCCCGACCCCTGCGGAACTCCCGCTCGTTATGGGAGTGGTGGGCCTGAGCCTCGTACGGGCCAGGCGGTGGCAACGAGTGAGGAGTGGATGTGGGGGATTTGGCGGTCGGCGCACGATCCGGACGCGAAGAGCCGGAGGAGCGGCCGGAGAGCGAGCTCGCCGATTCCTCCCCGGGACCCGCGGTGGAACACCCCCCCGGCACACCGGTGGACGCTTCCGCGCCCGAACACCGGGTGCCGGCGCAGGACGGCGGCCGGGGCGACGGCGGGTCCGGCGAAGAGCCCGGTGACGGCGAGAGCCGGGCCCCCAAGAAGCCGCGCTCCTTCTGGAAGGAGCTGCCGCTCCTCATCGGCATCGCGCTGGTCCTGGCCCTGTTGATCAAAACGTTCCTGGTGCAGGCTTTCTCGATCCCCTCGGACTCGATGCAGGACACCCTGCAGCGCGGGGACCGGGTGCTCGTCGACAAGCTCACGCCGTGGTTCGGCGCGGAGCCGCAGCGCGGCGAGGTCGTCGTCTTCCACGACCCGGGCGGCTGGCTCGACGGTGAGCCCACCCCCACGCCGAACGCGGCTCAGAAGTTCCTCAGCTTCATCGGCCTGATGCCGTCCGCCGAGGAGAAGGACCTGATCAAGCGGGTCATCGCCGTCGGCGGCGACACGGTCGAGTGCAAGGCCGGCGGCCCGGTCATGGTCAATCACAAGGCCCTGAAGGAGCCGTACATCTACCCGGGCAACAGCGCCTGCGACGACAAGCCGTTCGGGCCGATCACGGTGCCCAAGGGCCGGATCTGGGTGATGGGCGACCACCGTCAGAACTCCCTGGACTCCCGCTACCACCAGGAGCTCACGGGCGGCGGCACGGTCTCCACCGACGAGGTCGTCGGCCGCGCCTTCACCATCGCCTGGCCGCTCAACCGTCTCGACTGGCTCGGCGTCCCCGACACCTTCGACCAGCCCGGCCTGAGCTCCATGGGCTCGGCCGCGCCCGCCGCCGTGGGTCTCGCCGGCGCCGTGCCGATGGTGCTGTGGCGACGCCGCAAGCTCCTTCAAGCGCAGGTCAAGGCGGAAAGCCCGGTGGCCAAGGGCTGACCGGCGGGCGTACCGCCGGGTAGGGTGCGGTCCCGGATGTCGATCTCCGGGGTCCCGGGCGCCACACGCGTCCCGGGGCGCTGCCGGAAAGGGAGCGCTGCGATGAGCGGTAACGGACTGGACCACGACGGCCGCGGCCGGAGTCTCGGCAGTGTGCTGTCGGGGCTTGCCGTGGCCGTCGGCTGTGTCCTCTTCCTCGGCGGGTTCGCCTGGGGCGTCGTGCAGTACAAGCCGTACACCGTGCCCACCCAGTCCATGGAGCCGACCGTCAAGGCCGGCGACCGGGTACTGGCCCAGCGCATATCCGGCGACGATGTACGCCGCGGCGACGTCGTGGTCTTCCAGGACAAGGCCTGGGCCAACGTGCCCATGGTCAAGCGGGTCGTCGGCATCGGCGGGGACACCGTGAAGTGCTGTGGCACGGGCGGCCGGCTGACCGTCAACGGCACCCCGGTCGAGGAGCCGTATCTGCACGGCATGACGCCCGCCTCGGGAACGCCCTTCGAAGCCAAGGTCCCGCAAGGCCAGGTCTTCCTCCTCGGCGACGACCGTTTGGTCTCGCTCGACTCCCGCGTCCACCTGGACGACGCGGCCAACGGCTCCGTGCCGCTGACCGCGGTGACCGCCCGTGTGGACGCCGTTGCATGGCCCCTGGGCGGCATGCTGGAGCGCCCCTCGGGCTTCGCCAAGCTACCCGGCGGCCTCTCGCGGCCCGGCCCGCTCAAACTGATCCTGGGCGCCATCGTGCTCGGCGTCGTGCTGATCCTGGCCGGCGCCTCCTACGGGCCGGTCGCCTCGCTCGCCCGGCGCAGCAGGACCCGCACCGCCTCGCCCGCGGGCAGGTGAAGCCCGTGACGGGACCGCGCAAGGTCGCCCGGGCCGGTCCGGGCACCGGGAGGTGAAGCCCGTGACGGGACCGCGCAAGGTCGCCCGGGCCGGTCCGGGCACCGGGAGGTGAAGCCCGTGACGGGACCGCGCAAGGTCGCCCGCGTCGTCCTGCTCGACCCGCAGGACCGCATCCTGCTGATGCACGGCCACGAGCCCGAAGACCCCGCCGACAGCTGGTGGTTCACGCCCGGCGGCGGCCTGGAGGGCGATGAGACCCGCGCCGAGGCCGCCCTGCGCGAACTCAAGGAAGAGACCGGGATCACAGAGGTCGAGCTGGGCCCGGTGCTGTGGCAGCGCAGGTGCTCCTTCCCCTTCGACGGGCGCCGCTGGGACCAGGACGAGTGGTACTACCTGGCCCGCACCACCCAGACCGAGGCCGCGCCGACGGCCCTGACGGAGCTGGAGCTGCGCAGTACCACGGGGCTGAGGTGGTGGACCTCCGCCGAACTCCTCGCGGCCCGTGAGACGGTGTACCCGACCAGGCTCGCCGAGCTGCTGCGCACGCTGCTCGACGAGGGTCCTCCGCACGCGCCGGTGGTCCTGGCCCCGGAAATCGTTTAGGGGCCGGGGCGGCTGACGCACAATAGGGGGACGCACGGCTGAAGGGGAACATGCCATGAGCGCCGAGGACCTCGAGAAGTACGAGACCGAGATGGAGCTGAAGCTCTACCGGGAGTACCGCGACGTCGTCGGTCTGTTCAAATACGTGATCGAGACCGAGCGGCGTTTCTACCTCACCAATGACTACGAGATGCAGGTGCACTCGGTGCAGGGCGAGGTGTTCTTCGAGGTGTCGATGGCGGACGCCTGGGTCTGGGACATGTACCGGCCGGCCAGATTCGTGAAGCAGGTACGGGTCCTCACCTTCAAGGACGTGAACATCGAGGAGCTCAACAAGAGCGACCTCGAACTGCCGGGGGGCTGAACCGGGGGCTGAACCGAGGGGTGTTGGGGCGCCGCCGGGCGCGGAGGCAAGGCTCGGAGAAGTGGCCGGGTGCCGCGGAGGGCGCCCTTCGAGTGACGGAGTTTTCCACAACCGCGGAGTTGTCCACCAAGATCCACTCGCTGGCGCGGGATGCGTGAGAGTCGGTGCCGGAGGTGGTGCCGGATGAACGCTCGCGGAGCACTCGGGAAATACGGCGAAGACCTGGCGGTACGGCTGTTCGAAGCGGCCGGAATGACCGTCCTCGCCCGCAACTGGCGGTGCGGAAGGACCGGCGAAATCGACATCGTCGCCCACGATGCGACGGCGCCCGGCGGCCCCGCGCTCGTCATCTGCGAGGTCAAGACCCGCAGAAGCGGCGCCTACGAACACCCCATGGCCGCCATCACCGCGGTCAAGGCCGACCGCCTCAAACGGCTCGCAGACCACTGGCTCGCGGACCACGGAGGCCCACCGCCCGGCGGCGTACGCATCGACGTCGTGGGCGTGATCCTGCCCCGCAAGGGCGCCCCGCGTGCCGAACACGTGCGGGGGGTGGCCTGACATGGGATTCGCACGCACCTGCTCGGTCGCCCTCGTCGGCGTCGAAGGAGTCGTCGTCGAGGTCCAGGCCGGCCTCGAACCCGGCGTCGCCGCCTTCACCCTCGTCGGCCTCCCCGACAAGAGCCTCGCCGAAAGCCGCGACCGGGTGCGGGCCGCCGTCGTCAACTCCGGAGACGCCTGGCCCCAGAAAAAGCTCACCGTCGGGCTCAGCCCGGCATCCGTCCCCAAGAGCGGCGCTGGCTTCGACCTGGCCATCGCCTGCGCGATCCTAGGCGCCGCCGAACGCATCGACCCCCGCGAGCTCACCGACCTCGTCATGATCGGCGAGCTCGGCCTCGACGGACGCGTACGCCCCGTCCGCGGCATCCTGCCCGCCGTGCTCGCCGCGGCCGAGGCCGGCTACGAACAGGTCGTCGTCCCCGAACAGACCGCCGCCGAGGCGAGCCTCGTCCCCGGGATCTCCGTCCTGGGCGTCCGCAGCCTGCGCCAGCTCGTCGCCGTCCTCACCGACGAACCCGTACCTGAGGAGGAGCCCGCCGAGAGGGGCCGCCCCGACGCCATGCTCGCCGGGCTGGTGGTGCCCGGCGCCGGAGCCGGCACCGGCCTCTCATCCGGCCCGCGCGAGACCGACCTCGACCTCGTCGACGTCGCGGGCCAGCACGCCGCCCGCGCCGCCCTCGAAATCGCCGCGGCGGGCGGCCACCACCTACTGCTCTCCGGCCCGCCCGGCGCGGGAAAGACCATGCTCGCCGAGCGACTGCCCGGCATCCTGCCGCCCCTCACCCGTCAGGAATCCCTCGAAGTCACCGCCGTCCACTCGGTCGCGGGAATCCTCCCGCCCGGCGAACCCCTCGTCCGCCGCGCCCCCTACTGCGCCCCGCACCACTCGGCGACCATGCAATCCCTCGTCGGCGGCGGCAACGGCCTGCCACGCCCCGGCGCCGTCTCCGTCGCACACAGAGGAGTGCTATTTCTGGACGAAGCGCCCGAATTCTCCGGAAAAGCCCTCGACGCCCTGCGTCAGCCCCTCGAATCGGGACACGTCGTCATCGCCCGCAGCGCCGGAGTGATCCGGCTACCCGCCCGCTTCCAGATGATCCTCGCCGCCAACCCCTGTCCCTGCGGACGGCACACCCTGCACGGAGCGGGCTGCGAATGCCCCGCCTCCATGATCCGGCGCTATCAGGCACGGCTGTCCGGCCCGCTCCTCGACCGCGTCGACCTGCGCGTCGAAGTCGAACCCGTACGCCGCGAGGACCTCCTCGGCGCAGGCGGCCGCGGCGAGCCCAGCGTCCTCGTCGCCGAGCGCGTCCTGGCAGCCAGGGAACGCACCGCGGCCCGCCTCACCGACACCCCGTGGAACAGCAACAGCGAAGTACCCGGACACGAACTGCGCACCCGCTGGCTCACCGCGCCCGGCGCCCTCGCCGGCGCCGAACGCGACATGGAACGCGGCCTGCTCACCGCCCGCGGACTCGACCGCGTCCTGCGCGTCGCCTGGACCATCGCCGACCTGGCCGGCGACGACCGTCCCGACGAGGGCCACGTCGCCCTCGCCCTCGAACTGCGCACCGGCATCTCCCGAGGCGCCCCCATGCCGGCCGGGAGCATGCGGTGAACGCCCCGGAGAGCGGCACCGAACGCCTCGCCAGAGCAGCCCTCACCCGCGTCATCGAGCCCGGCGACGAACGCGGCGGCCGCTGGCTGCGCACCTACGGCGCGGCCGGCCTACTGCGCCGCCTCACGCGCCCGCAAGGCCCCCAGGACGACCTTCCGGGGGCCACCCCCGCACGGCTCGAAGGCCTCCGCCGCCGAGCCGCCCTCGCCGACCCCGAGCGCGACCTGGAGACCGCAGCGGCCGCCGGCGCCAGGTTCCTCGTCCCCGGCGACGAGGAATGGCCCCGCCAACTCGACGACCTCGCCGACGCCCGGCCCGTCGGCCTCTGGGCGCGGGGCCGCCCCGACCTGCGGATATGGGCACTGCGTTCGGTCGCCGTCGTGGGCGCCCGCGCCTGCACCCCCTACGGAGCCCACATGGGCGCCGTCCTGGGCTCGGGACTCGCCGAGAAGGGGTGGGTCGTCGTGTCCGGAGCGGCCGCCGGCATCGACGGGTCGGTGCACCGCGGCGCCCTCGCCGCAGGCGGTGCCACCATCGCCGTCCTCGCCTGCGGAGTCGACGTCGTCTACCCGCGCGGCCACGCCGAGTTGATCGGACGCATCGCCGAACAGGGCCTCCTCGTGGGCGAATTACCGCCCGGCGACCATCCAACGCCCAGCAGATTCATCGTGCGCAACCGAGTGATCGCCGCCCTGACCCGGGGAACCGTCGTCGTCGAAGCCGAATACCGCAGCGGCTCACTCGCCACGGCCCGCGCGGCGCAGCGACTGGGGCGCTTCACCATAGGGGTCCCGGGCCCCGCCACCAGCGGGCTCTCGGCCGGCGTCCACGAACTGCTGCGCGGCGAAGCGGTGCTGGTCACCGACGCAGCGGAAGTCGTCGAACTCGTCGGTGACATGGGGGATCTCGCCCCCGCACGGCGCGGCCCCGTCCTGCCCCGCGACCTGCTCGCACCCGGCGCCGGCCGTGTACTGGAAGCCCTGCCGTCCCGCGGCACGGCCGATGTGCGAGATCTCGCCAGAGAAGCCGGCACCAGCACCGACGAAGCCCTCGGCCGGCTCTACGAACTGCACTCCCTCGGATTCGTCGAACGGGTCGGCGACGGCTGGAAGTTGACACCCGGCGTACTGCACACGGCAAGCACGCGGCGAGGCGGTACTTGACCTGGGGCATTCGGGTGACAAGGTGAGAAGCGATGTCCACCGCGGGCCGCACGACAGCGCTTTCGGGGCCCGCGCACGGCGCGGCCGCCCCGACCTGTGGGTGCGCCCCGGCCCGGGGGAGCGGCCGCGCCCGCGCACCCGCGCTTCGCGCACCGCGACGGCGCAGTCACGCTACGCTCACGAGGCTCCCGACCGAAAACAGCCCCCGCTAACGGCACATCAGAACGGCTCAAGGCAACGCATGCCCCAGCACATCTCCGGGTCTGACCGCACGGCAGTGCCGCCCGCTGCCCGCGGCAGCGGCACCGTGCGGCCAACGGCACCCTCGTCCGTCGACGAGCTGTGGCGGTCGTACAAGGCCACCGGCGACGAGCGGCTGCGCGAGCAGTTGATCCTGCACTACTCGCCCCTCGTCAAGTACGTCGCGGGACGCGTGAGCGTGGGCCTGCCGCCCAACGTCGAGCAGGCCGACTTCGTCTCCTCCGGAGTCTTCGGCCTCATCGACGCCATCGAGAAGTTCGACATCGCCCGCGCCATCAAGTTCGAGACGTACGCCATCACCCGCATCCGCGGCGCGATGATCGACGAACTGCGCGCCCTCGACTGGATCCCGCGCTCCGTGCGCCAGAAGGCGCGCGCCGTGGAACGCGCCTACGCGACCCTCGAAGCCCAGCTCAGACGCACCCCGTCCGAGCTGGAGGTAGCCGCCGAGATGGGTATCGCCGTGGAGGAACTCCACGCGGTCTTCAGCCAGTTGTCGCTCGCCAACGTGGTGGCACTCGAAGAGCTGCTGCACGTGGGCGGGGAGAGCGGCGACCGGCTCAGCCTCATGGACACCCTGGAGGACACTTCCGCCGACGACCCCGTCGAGGTCGCCGAAGACCGTGAACTGCGCCGGCTGCTCGCCCGCGCCATCAACACGCTCCCCGAGCGCGAGAAGACCGTCGTCACGCTCTACTACTACGAAGGCCTCACCCTCGCCGAGATCGGCAACGTCCTGGGCGTCACCGAGAGCCGGGTCAGCCAGATCCACACCAAGTCGGTGCTCCAGCTCCGGGCCAAACTGGCCGACGTCGGGCGCTGAGGCCTCGCACCGGGGGAGTCCGGTGAATCGTCCCTGCCGATCGCCCGGGCGGCCCGGCCGTAAAATTGCTCGGGCGGCCCGGCCGTAAAGTGGAACAGTGCCCAGGATCCGAGCGGCCTCCGTGGCCGAGCACCGCACCATGCAGCGTGACGCCCTCCTCGACGCCGCACGCTCCCTGCTGTCAGAGGGCGGGACGGAAGCGCTGACGTTCCCGGCCCTGGCCGAGCGCACGGGCCTCGCCCGCTCCTCCGTGTACGAGTACTTCCGCTCGCGCGCCGCGGTCGTCGAGGAACTCTGCGCCGCCGACTTCCCGATCTGGGCCGCAGAGATCGAAGGCGCGATGGAGCGGGCCGACACCCCCGAGGGCAAGGTCGAGGCGTACGTACGCCATCAGCTCGGCCTCGTCGGCGACCAGCGTCACCGGGCCGTCGTCGCCATCTCCGCCAGCGAACTCGACGCCGGCGCCCGAGACAAGATCCGCGCCGCGCACGGCGGCCTCATCGCCATGATCGTCGAAGCCCTCGCCGACCTCGGCCACGACCAGCCCCGCCTGGCCGCGGTCCTCCTTCAGGGCATCGTCGACGCAGCGGTCCGCCGCATCGAACAAAGCCCCACGGAGCCCCCCACCGCCATCACCGACGCGGCGGTGGCCATGGCCCTGCGCGGCACCCGGGGCTGACCCTCTGGGGGCCTCCCCGCCCCCCCCCCCC